>CAKTFF010000205.1 GCA_934553185.1 uncultured Devosia sp. | reverse complement strand
AGGTGGTGCTCAACGGCGCCATCGTCGCTGAAACCGCCAACATGAACCGCACCTACCGGATCGACGTGTCCGGCATTTTGCGCGAAGGCGACAACACGCTCTCCATTCTGTTCGAGTCAGCGTGGACACGCGGTGAGGCGCTCGCCGCGCAGCTTGAACCGCGCCCCAACAACTATCCCGGTCCGGCCAATCTGATGCGCAAGATGGCAAGCAATTTCGGTTGGGACTGGGGCCCGACGCTGGTCACCGCCGGCATCTGGAAGCCGATCCGTCTCGAAACCTGGTCAGGCGGCCGCATCGCCTCCGTCCGGCCCGAGATCACCCTCGATGGCGCCGATGGACGCGTGCTTGTCCATGTCGCGGTGGAGGGTGGAGCGGGGCACACCGTGCGCGCCACCGTGGCCGGGCTTGAGCAGCGCGTCGACGCGCAATCCGGCCTGATCGACATCACCGTGCCCGAGCCTGCGCTTTGGTGGCCGCATGGCCTCGGCGGGCAGCCGCTCTATGACCTCGTCATTGACCTCCTTGATGAGACGGGGGCCGTAACCGACTCCTGGCGCAAGCAAATCGGCTTCCGCTCGCTTCGGCTCGACACAAGCGCTGATGAGCACGGCACAGCCTTCACCTTCATCATTAACGAGGTCCCGGTCTATATCTGCGGGGCCAACTGGATCCCCGATGACTGCTTCCTGCCGCGCGTCACGCCGGAGCGCTATGCCGAGCGGATCGCCCAGACCAAAGACGCCAACATCAACATGCTCCGGGTCTGGGGCGGCGGCATCTATGAGACCGATGCCTTTTACGAGGCCTGCGATCAAGCTGGCATGCTGGTCTGGCAGGATTTCCTGTTCGCCTGCGCCGCCTATCCCGAAGAAGGTGATCTGCCCGCCGAAATCGAAGCAGAGGCGCGCGACAATGTCGTCCGCCTCATGCCCCACCCGTCGCTGGTGCTGTGGAACGGCAACAACGAAAACATTTGGGGCTGGTTCGACTGGGGCTGGCAGGATGCCCTTGTGGGCCGCAGCTGGGGTCTGGGCTATTATCTCGACCTGCTGCCGCGCATCGTCGCTGAACTCGATCCGACCCGACCCTACTGGGCGGGCAGTCCCTATTCGGGGTCAATGGCGATCCATCCCAACGATCCCGCCCATGGTTGCTCCCATGTCTGGGACGTGTGGAACGACATCGGCTTTGAGCATTATCGCGACAGCGTTCCGCGCTTCTGCTCCGAATTCGGCTGGCAGGCGCCACCCACCTGGGCCACGCTGACCGAGGCCGTTTCCGACGCGCCGATGACCCCGACCTCGCCCGGCGTGTGGCATCACCAAAAGGCGACAGTCGGGAACGACAAGCTCCTGCGCGGTCTGGCAGGTCATCTGCCAGCGCCGCAGAACATGGACGCCTGGCACTTCGCCACCCAGCTCAACCAGGCGCGCGCCATCCGCTTCGGTGTTGAACATTGGCGCAGCCACCGCGGCACCAATATGGGTGCCATTGTTTGGCAGCTCAACGATTGCTGGCCGGTGACCTCCTGGTCGGCCGTGGATGGCTATGGCCGGCTCAAGCCCCTCTGGTATGCCCTACGCGCCTGCTACGATCCGCATCTGCTGACCATCCAGCCGCGAACAAATGGGCTCCAGCTCTTTGCCGTCAATGAACGCACCCTGTTCTGGCGCGGCGCAGTGACCATCCGCCGGCTTCGCTTTGATGGCACGGTCCTGGCCGAATGGACGCACTGGCGCTTATGCGCGGACCGGCTGAGCATCGCGGCGCTGCCGATCCCAGATCATGTCGCGACGGCAGGCGATCCGCGCGATGAAATGCTTGTCGCCACCATGCATGACAGCGTGGCGCATTGGTACTTTGGTGAAGACGTGGCGCTCGACCTCCCCGAGCCGAAGGCCGACATCACCGTGGAGCGTGACGGCGAGGATTGGCGCGTCACCGTTACGGCGGGCGCCTTGCTCAAGGACCTGTGCCTTTTCGTTGATCGCATCCACCCCGATGCAACGATCGACGACATGCTGGTGACGCTGCTGCCGGGCGAGTCGAGGGTGTTCCGTGTGGGCGGCATTGCGAAGCTCGACGCGTCCATGCTCGCTACTAGTCCCGTTTTCCGCTGCGCCAACCAGTTGGTGCGCTGAGCCTTACCGTCGCAGCGCCGCCAGCGCTGGCCGCAGCCTGCCTGCATGGCTCTCCAGCAGGGCTTCTGCCTCAGCCAGCCCGCGCGCGCCCGCCGCGATCAGGATGGCTGGCTTCACCGATCCGCCGGCGAGATCGAGCGCCTCCGCGGCCCGCGCGTCATCCACTGCACCCACAGCCATGACGATGCGCCGGGCCCGACCGCGCAGCTTGGCATTGTCGGCCACCACATTGACCATGAAGCCGTCATGCACATGGCCAAGGTGAACGGCCATCATGGTGGACAGCATATTGAGCGCGATCTTCTGCGCCGTGCCCGCGCCCATCCGCGTCGACCCTGCCACCACTTCGGGCGGCGTCGGCAGGCAGATCCCCACATCGACCTGCTGGAGGAGCACCGCTCCGTGATTGTTGCTGATGCCGATGGTTCGCGCTCCGGCTTCGCGCGCCGATGCAGCAGCTGCCAGAGGGTAGGGCGTGTAACCGCTCGCCGTTAGCGCAATGAGGCAGTCCCCCGACCCAATGCCGGCGAGACGCACCTGCTCGCGCGCCGCCTCGCCATCATCCTCAGGCCCACCGACCATCTGCGTCAGCGCCGCAGCGCCGCCCGCTAGAAGAACGACGATGCGATCGTGGGGGATGCCAAAGGTTCCGGGCAGTTCCAGCCCATCGGCCAGCGCCATCAGCCCCGAACTGCCCGCCGCGGCATAAATCAGCCGTCCACCGCCGCTGAGCGTGTCCGCCGCCAGCTGCGCCGCGCGCGCGATCTCGGGTATGGCCTCAGACACCGATTGTGATGCCGCTGCTTGTCCCCGAGCCAGAATCGCCAGCACCTGCTCGGGAGCAAGCAAGTCAAAGCCCTTTGCCTCGGGGTGCGTCATCTCCGTCTGTGGTGCAGCCATGCCCGTCTCCGTTTACTGGCGATAATGCCAAAAACATACCACTTGTCTACAGGACGCCGCAGCTGTGGTCCCATCAGGCTTTGACTGAAGTTGGCTAACGGTGCCGAAAAGTCATCGCCTTGTCACCCAAAGCTATCATTTGGGGCTTGGTCAATGGTATTTTATTGGTATCATACCTGATGCCGGCGAGCAGGGGGCGAGGTGAGTTGCATGGCTGGGGCGCGCGTTGACTGACCTGTCGAATAGTTTCTTTGCCGAGGGGCCGGTGGTTCTGCCAACCGGCGGCCCGCTTTATCTCCAGCTCAAGCGGTGGATAGAGGATGCCATCCAACGCGGCGTCATCAATCCGGGTGACGCATTGCCATCCGAGCGCGATCTGGCGACTCGCGTGGATGTTTCCCGCGTCACGGTCCGCAAGGCCGTGCTCCAGCTGGTCAAGGACGGAATCCTGGTGCAGCGCCATGGTTCGGGCACCTATGTTGCCCCGCAGGCGCAACGCGTCGAGCAGTCCCTATCGCAATTGACATCCTTTACCGAAGACATGGCGCGTCGCGGCATGGCCGTACGTGCCGAATGGCTTGATCGCGGCCTTTATCTGCCATCACCCGAAGAAACGGTGGTGCTTGGCCTGTCCGCCGGCGATCACGTGGCGCGCATCGCCCGCCTGCGCCTCACCGAGGACACGCCCCTCGCCATCGAGCGCGCCAGCCTGTCGGCTCTGGTGGTGCCCGATCCTGCGGCGATCGGCGACAGCCTCTACAAGCATCTCGACAAGTTCGGCAATCGTCCGGTCCGTGCCATCCAGCGCATCCGGGCTGCCAATCTGGCTGAGGAGGATGCCGAACTTCTGCTTGTGCCCGTCGGCTCGGCCGGCCTCAACATCGAGCGCACCTCTTACCTGGCTTCGGGCCGTGTAATCGAATTCACCCGCTCCATTTATCGGGGCGATACCTATGACTTTGTTGCCGAACTGCGGATCGGCGATGCGCCTGCCAATGGAGGCCGACCAGCATGACATCCCAAACCTTTATGCGCCAAGAAGTGGACGCCATTCCTGACGTGGTGCGTGACTTTCTCGATCAGAGCGCTCCGGTTCTGGACCAGGCGGCAGCCACCCTGCGCGACCGCGATCCGCTCGTTGTCGCAACCATCGCCCGCGGCTCGTCGGATCATGCCTGCACCTATCTCAAATATGCCATCGAGTTGACCCTGGGCCTGCCGGTCGCCTCGATCGGGCCGTCTGTTGCCTCCATTTACGGCAAGAACCTGCGCCTCGACCGCGCCGCTGCCATTGCTGTCTCGCAGTCCGGCAAATCGCCCGATATCGTCGGCATGACCCAGTCGGCCCGCCGCTCCGGCGCCACCACTATTGCCATCACCAACACCGCCGGCGCGCCCCTTGCCGATGAAGCCGAGTTCACCATTGATCTTCATGCCGGGCTGGAGAAATCGGTTGCGGCCACCAAGACCTTTGTCGCCTCCGTCGTGGCAGGGCTGGCCCTTGTTGCGCGGTGGGGAAACGACACGGCACTACTGAATGCCGTCGAAGCGCTGCCGCAGACTTTGGCCCAAGCCGTCAGGTGCGACTGGTCTGGCCTGGTGAAGGCGCTCGATGGGCACGATGCTCTTTATGTTCTGGGACGCGGCCCCGGCTTTGCCATCGCCAATGAGGCAGCGCTCAAGTTCAAGGAAACCTGCAATATCCAGGCAGAATCCTATAGCGCTGCCGAAGTCATGCATGGCCCAGTCGCCATCGTCACCCAAGGCTATCCCGTGTTGGGCCTCGCCGCACGAGACGCTGCCGAAGCCTCGGTCTCGGACATGGCGCACAAACTGGCCGG
>CAKTFF010000204.1 GCA_934553185.1 uncultured Devosia sp. | reverse complement strand
AATGCCGGACACGTCGATCCGGTAGGTGCGGTTCATGTTGGCGGTTTCAGCGACGATGGCGCCGTTGAGCACCACCTGGGCAAAGGTATCGAGCCCCTCGCAGACCAGTTCAGCGTTTGCGGAGCCGTCATCGCTCCAGTGGAACACCTGCTCATAGCGCCAGTCGCAGCGGCCCACCCAGTCGAGGGCGATCTCGTTGAGATCGCGATATGGGTCAGGAACCAGGCGCGCTGACAGCAGATCGGTATGGACCGTGCCGGGAACTGTGGCTGGAATGGCGGGCGGAAGCGCGGGAGCGCCGACCGGGCGCGCACAATGGAGGGTCCAGCCGGTGTCGAGGATACGTTTGTTCAGCGCCATGAGGTCCCGCCTTCAGTCGGGGGCTTCATACAGCGCTCCCCCTTGAGAAACCAAGAACGGCGTTCACGGACGAAGCGCCGGATCAGGTGCCCGCCACGTCTTCCTTGGGACGATCAACCGAGCCGCGGCGCTGAAGAACCAGGGCGACCGAGGAGCAGAGCAGCGCCCATGCGGCGCCAAGCGACCAGCCGGCCAGCACGTCACTGGGATAATGGACGCCCATATAGACCCGGCTCACCCCAACGATGACGGTGAGGAAAATAGCCGCTGCAATGCTGAAGATTTGAAGCGCGCGGGTGGGCGCCAGGCGGGCCAGAACAGCGCCCAGGGTCATGAAGGTCACGGCCGACAACATGGCATGGCCGCTGGGAAAACTGGCGGTGAACTGGGTCGACATCGCCGTCAGGTCAGGCCGGGGACGATTGTAGCCCATCTTGAGCACGGTGCTCAGGATCGTGCCGGAGATCACCGAAACCAGCACCAGAATGGCGGCACCACGCATGCGCGAAAGCAGCAGGCAAATGCAAACGACGCAGACGATCAGACCAAGAAGAGAAAAGCTGCCCAGCGCGGTTATATCGCGCACCATTTCATGCACCCATTCCGGGCCGATCACCTGGTCAATGTTGGTGGGGTCGCGGAACAGCATGAGAATGCCGTTGTCGAACGCCTCCATGTCTCCGTCGCCCATCCCGTCGGCGATCTGGAGAAAAGCCAGCAGCAGCCCCCCGACGATGGCGATGATCGCCAGCAGCGGCGCTTCTGCCGTAACAAAGGCGTGCACCCTGCGGACGTGGGATGAATTGACGATTCGGTTCAGCATTTTTGCAGCTTTCGGGTTTGGAGGCGCAACGTACGGGTTCGCCACACGTTCCGCAGCCACGGGGGTAGGCAAGGGCCAGATCCACACATGTCAGATACATCATTCTACGTCCTTCTCAATGCCAATGCGGGCACCGCCAATGCGACCGGCGTAACGGCTGAAAGCCTCGACGCCCTGTTTGAAAGCCATGGAATGGCGGCGCAGGTGGACGCCCGCAAGGACGTGCCTTTCGCCGACCGGATTGCCGATGCTTTGGCCAGTGGAGCGGGCACCATCGTCGCTGCCGGTGGCGATGGCACCATCACGGCCTTGGCTGAAAAGCTGGTCGGTACCGACAAGACACTCGCCATCCTGCCACTCGGCACGGTCAATGCCCTGGCTAAGGACCTCAGCGTGCCGCTGGACCTCACCGAAGCGGTAAAGGCGCTGGCAACAGGGCAGCCGCACCGCATCGATGTGGGCGAGGTCAATGGCCGCATTTTCCTCCACAAGGTGGTTATCGGCCTGATCCCGGGGATGGCCGCGGGGCGCGAGCGGATTCGAGGCCGGCAGGATACCGGGGCCAAGATCGGTTTCTTGCGGTATTTCTTCCGCCGGCTCGCCCGCGCCAAACGCATGGCGGTGGCGATCGAAACCAGTTCCGGCAACCGGCGCGTCGAGCGTGTTCAGGCCCTGGCCGTCGCCAGCAACGCCTATGACGAGGGGCTTGGACAGTTCTTTTCCCGCCAAAGCCTCGACCGTGGAACCCTCACCCTCTACGTGCTCAAGCACTTCACCTTCCGCGACTTTGTGCGCCTCACCACCGGCATGCTGCTGGGGCGCTGGCGAAACGACGAAGCGCTGAGCATGGAAAGCGTGCAGAGCGTCACGATCAATACCCGCAAGGATCTGATCAAGGTCATGTTCGACGGCGAGGTGGAAAGCATGCATACTCCGCTGCAGTTTTCCATCCGACCCAAGGCACTCTGCGTTATCGTGCCTGCCGTTGTCCAAGAGGCTGTAGCCGCCGCATGAAGATACTGCACATCTCCGACCTCCACTTCGGCCACCACGATCCCGTTCTCGCGCAAGGTTTTGCCGAAGACATCAACGCCCAGGCGCCAGACCTGATCGTGGCGAGCGGCGACTTCACGCAGGTCGGCACGAAGGAAGAGTTCGAGCAGGCGCGCGAATTTCTCGACAAGCTGACTGCGCCGGTGTTTGCGGTGCCGGGCAATCACGACGTTCCGGCCATCAACTTCCTGCGCCGGTTCATCAACCCCTACGGCCTTTACAAGCGCTATATCGCCAAGGACCTGGAGCCGTTCGTCGAGATGGGCGGCGTGGCGCTTGTTGGCATGCGCACCTCGCGTCGGGCGCGGCTGGAGTGGAACTGGGGGCATGGCACGATTTCGCGCAGCCAGCTTGAAGACCTTGAAGAGCGATTCTCCAAGGCCTCGCCCGATGCCGTGCGGGTGATCGTCGCCCACCATCCCCTGCTGTTTCCCACCCAACCGATGATGCAAAAGACCAAGCGGGTCAAACGCGCCGATGATGCACTCGAAACCTTTGCCGGCCTTGGGGTGCGTCTCGTTCTTTCAGGGCACTTCCATCTCAGCTATGTGCGCAAGCACGAGCCCCAGTCCGCAGCGCGCGAAGGGCAGCCGATCGGCGTCAGCAAATCGACCGTGGCTCCAATTCTGATCGCGCAGGCCTCCTCGGCCATCTCCACGCGGTTGCGTGGCGAAGCCAATGCCTACAACCTGATCGACATCAATCCCGAGCGTATTTCCATCACCGTGCGCGAATGGCGAGACGGGGCCTGGCACACAAGGGACAAGGCGAGCGAGCCAGTCTAACTGCACGGTTTTACGCCGCTTTCTGAGTGCAGCGGTCAATGCGGCTCTGCGCATCCTGCATCGCCCGATGGTAAGACACGACGATCTTGCCGATCTGCGGTGCCTTGTTGGGACAATCGAGGCCAAGCTCGATCAACTGCTTGGCTTCGGCGCGCAGGTGTAAGAGGGCGGTTGCGGGATCAGTCGACAGCGGAATCAGCCATTGCCATTCCCGCACCCGGCATATTGCCGTCCTGATCTCCTTGTCGACGTCCCTAGCGTCCACATCAGTCTCCCCATCACTTGCCCGCAAATGCATGCCCGAAAGGGTTGTTCCGGCGCAGCATCCGATGTGGTTACCACCGGCTTAGCGCCGAGGCCGGGTGCAGGTTCGGCGAACATGCTGTGTGGGTTATTGGTGCCGGTGTCACGGTGCTACGAGTGGGCGTCACCAGCTGCGGTAAAAACCGCTTGCCATGCTCCACCCCGCCCGCTATCCAGCCCGATGACGGAGAGGTGGCCGAGTGGCCGAAGGCACGCCCCTGCTAAGGGCGCAGATCTCAAAAGGGTCTCGTGGGTTCGAATCCCATCCTCTCCGCCACTTTCCTTGCACTGAGCAGCTAATTCCGGGTCGGCCCTGCCGTCCATAGGGCGCTTTTCGTCTCCTCCGCGATAAGTTCACCACCAAGGTGGATGGAAAGCCGCCATTGACCCGCCGTGGCAAGGGCGGCAAAAGAGCCCGAACTTGGGGCGGCGACATGAAACGGGAAACTCTCGCAGGGCTACACCTGGTCCGAGGCCTCTGCGCCCTGCTGGTGATGCTTTACCATTACCTGCACATCACCAAGGTCGGCACGTTCCACGCAATGGGCACCTACGCGGTGTACATCTTCTTCGCGCTGTCCGGTTACACGCTCTACTATGTGTATGGCGAAGAACCGCTCACCGAAGCTGGGCTGCGCAAGTTCTTCCTGGCTCGGATCTTTCGCATAGCGCCGCTTTACTGGCTTGTGATCGCTTATCAAATGCTGGTCGGTGCCTGGACGCCGGTACGGCAGGCTGAGTACGCGCTCAATCTGACCGGTCTGTTCGGCCTAGCCACGCCTGGCGAAACATCTGCAACCCCTGCCGGCTGGAGTATCGGCATAGAGGTCGTCTTCTACCTCCTGTTTCCGGCTCTTGTTCTGCTCCGCTCGACCCGAAGCTTAGCCGTGGTCTTCGTCGTATCGCTGGTCGTCAATGCCTTGTTTGTCCATGCCACGTTTGCGGACAAAGCGTTAGCAGCCAACAACTGGGCGTCATACACGCAGCCTGCCACGTTCCTTTGCTATTTCGTTGGCGGCATGCTGGCCGCGAAGGTGACTTTGGAGCGAGGCTGGCTTGCCTCATCAGCGAACAGGCCCTGGGCGATCCTGGCTGCGCTTGCGCTGATCGGCCTGATTTGTGCCGTGCCGATTGCGCTTGGCTATGACCGGCAGCAGACCCTGGATGGGTTGCTGCCGAAAGCCCTGGTCCTGGCGTCCATCCTCGTCGTCGCCTTGGCTGCGCTGAGCCGCCTTGATGGACTGCCGGAGAGGATCGGCACCTTCCTGGGCAATATCAGCTATGCCACCTACCTGTTCCACCTGATCGTTTGGGGCCAGGTTGCCGCGCTGCTGCCAGACGCCAGTCCGGGCGTCAAGGCGGCTCTGTCCGCATCGATCACCATCGGGCTAGCATGGCTTTCGCAACGATACTTCGAAGGCTGGGCTCGGCGCCTTCAATACCGTTTTTAGTCGCCTTAGCCTTCAAGCCGTGGCTATGTGCCTTTGGAGATTGGAGAGTGAGATGCGAAAGCTGTTTGCCCTGACGATTCTGGCTGCGGTTGTGGCGGGCTGTTCGGGCCAGAATACCAGCCTCAACC
>CAKTFF010000203.1 GCA_934553185.1 uncultured Devosia sp. | reverse complement strand
TTTCAGCACCGCTCCGCGCAATGCTACCAACATGAAGACCGCGATTATCGAGATTAACCGCAGCATTATTACCTGCTAACCACACGGTGGCGGCGCGGTCTTCTTCATCCTGAAATCTGATATCTGAAGAGCCGTCTGCCAGCACAAACATGCCTGGCTTTGGGGACGGACCGCATGACCACGCTTACGCTTTACAATACGCTGACGCGCAGCAAGGCGCCTTTCGAGCCTTTGGACCCCAACAATGTGCGCATGTATGTCTGCGGCCCCACCGTTTACGACTTCGCCCATATCGGCAATGCCCGCCCGGTGATCGTCTTCGATCTGCTGTTCCGCCTGCTGCGTCACGTCTATGGCGCCGAGCACGTCACCTATGTGCGCAACATCACCGACGTCGATGACAAGATCAACGCCCGTGCCCTGCGCGACTTTCCTGACCTGCCGCTGAACGAAGCCATCCGCCGCGTCACCGAAAAAACCGAAAAGCAGTTCCTGGCGGACGCGGCAGCCTTGGGCGCGCTTGAACCCACCATCCAGCCCCGCGCTACCGACAATATCGCTCAGATGCAGACGCTGATCAGCGATCTCATCGCTCGCAACCACGCCTACAATGCCCAGGGCGAAGTGCTGTTCGACGTCAAGTCCATGCCCGAATACGGGCAACTTTCCGGCCGCAATCTCGAGGACAACCTGGCCGGCGCGCGCATCGCCGTGGATGCCCACAAGAAGAACCCGGCCGACTTCGTGCTGTGGAAGCAGTCTTCTCCCACCGAACCGGGCTGGGACAGCCCATGGGGCAGGGGCCGCCCCGGCTGGCATATCGAATGTTCGGCCATGAGCGAGCGCTATCTCGGCCAAACCTTCGACATCCATGGCGGCGGCCTCGATCTCATCTTCCCCCACCACGAAAACGAAATCGCCCAGTCCCGCTGCGCCCACGGCACCCATGCCATGGCAAACGTGTGGATGCACAACGGCTTTCTTCAGGTCGAAGGCCAGAAGATGAGCAAGTCGCTGGGCAATTTCGTCACCATCAACGAACTGCTCGAAACCGGCGCCATGGGCGACCGCGCCTGGAGCGGCGACGTCCTGCGTCTCGCCATGCTCATGACCCATTATCGCGAGCCGATCGACTTCACCGCCAAGCGCCTCGAAGAAGCCGAAAGCAAGCTGCGCGACTGGCAACGCGCTGCCCGTGACCCTTCTCCTTCTCCCCTTGAGGGAGAAGGTGCCCGCAGGGCGGATGAGGGGGCCCCGGATGCTTCCGTGATCAAGGAACTGGCCGACGACCTCAACTTCCACCGGGCCGGCGTTGCCCTCGATTTCATCGCCCGCAAGGCCAGTCGCGATGAAGGCAATGCCCGCCATTGCCTCGCCGCCACCCTTCGTTTCCTCGGCTTCAGCCTCGACTCTCTGCTGACCTCCGACGACGGCTGGGAAGAACCCCCACACATCGCGGCCGCGATCGCCGACCGCCTCGCCGCCCTCAACAGTAAGGACTTCGGCAAAGCCGACAGCATCCGCCAGGACCTCGCCAGCCAGGGCATCGCCCTCATGGACTACAAGGACGAGGCGGGCCAGCGTGCAACGAAATGGGAAATGAAGCGGTGACGCCGACTTCACCCCCACCAACCCCTCACCCGTCTCGGCCTCCGGCCGATCCACCCTCTCCCTCAAGGGGCGAGGGGCGCACCGAGGCTGCGGAGCCATCAAGCCTCCCTTCTCCCCTTGAGGGAGAAGGTGCCCGACGGGCGGATGAGGGGTGTACGATCCACAAGCGCGTGCGAACCGAGTGGCGAACCGCCAAAACTCCTGTGCTTCGTGGCTTCGCTAAAACCATGCGCCACAAACCAACCGAAGCCGAAGGCAAACTTTGGAGTCTTCTTCGGGATCGTCGGCTCGCAAATTACAAGTTCCGTCGGCAACTGCCGCTTGGGCGTTACATCGCCGATTTCGTTTGTTTGTCCCATAGATTGATCATCGAAGCCGATGGTTCTCAGCACACAGAACTTGCTTCCGATAGCGCGCGCGACGACTACCTACGCGCCCAAGGCTTCCGCATCCTCCGCCTCTACAACCACGACATCCTCGCCCATTTCGAGCTCGTCCTCGACGCTATCTGGAACAGCTTGCAGGTATCATCATGAACGTTCGGCCCATCGCCGTCAGCGGCGGCTGCCAGTGCGGTGCCGTGCGCTACCATGCCACCGAAATGCTCGACAACGCCCACATCTGCCACTGCCGCATGTGCCAAAAGGCTGTCGGCAACATCTTTGCCGCCCTGGTCGCCGCCCCGCGCGGTGCCATTACCTGGACGCGCGGCACCCCGGCCCGTTTCCGCTCGAGCGAACACGTTGATCGTGGCTTCTGCCGCGACTGCGGCACGCCGCTGTTCTACGACAACACCGAAGGCAACCGCGTCAATTTCACCATCGGCTCGCTCGATCATCCCGAGCTGTTTCCGCCCGGTGCAAATGTCGGCAGTGAAAGCCGGATGCCGTGGTTCGAAACACTGATCACCATCGAGGATGGCGGCCCCACGGGCAGCAGCAGTGAGGATAATGCTGACTGGGCTTTGGCGATCAAGTCCACCAACAACCAGCATCCCGACCACGACACCGAACACTGGCCCGAGTGAACTATGCCCAAGGATCGCCTTTACCTCTTCGACACCACCCTTCGCGACGGCGCACAAACGGCCGGCATCGAGTTCTCGCTTGGGGACAAGATCGCCATTGCCCGTCTGCTTGAAGAGCTTGGTGTCGACTATATCGAAGGCGGTTATCCCGGCGCCAATCCCGTCGATACCGATTTTTTCGCAGAGGAGCGGACCCACAAAGCGACCTTTACCGCCTTTGGCATGACCAAGCGGGCAGGGCGCTCCGCTGCCAACGACCCTGGCCTTCAGGCGATCCTCCAGTCCAGCGCTGCCGCCACCTGCTTTGTCGCCAAGGCCTGGGACCATCAGGTCCGCACGGCGCTCGATATCACGCCTGAGGAAAACCTGGATAATCTGCGCGAAACCGTGCAAGCCGCAGTGGCCGCCGGCAAGGAAGCCTTAGTCGATCTCGAACACTTCTTCGACGGCTACAAGGCCAATGCCGACTATGCCCTGTCCTGTGTGACCACCGCGATCGACGCTGGCGCCAGCTGGGTCGTCTTGTGCGACACCAATGGCGGCACGATGCCCGCCGAAGTCACGACAAGCGTCCAAGCCGTTCTCGCCAACGCGCCCGGGGCACGGCTAGGCATCCACGCCCATGACGATACCGGGCAGGCCGTGGCCAACACCCTTGCCGCCATCGACGCCGGCGTCCGCCAGATCCAGGGCACCCTCAATGGCCTTGGCGAACGCTGTGGCAATGCCAACCTTGTCACCCTCATCCCGACGCTGGTGCTGAAGCCCTTCTATGCCGATCGTTTCGAAACCGGCATCGACGAACACCGCCTCCGTCGTCTGGCGCCGATCTCGCGCGCCTTCGACAATCGGCTCAATCGCGCTCCGGCCAAGCAGGCCCCCTATGTGGGCGCCTCGGCTTTTGCCACCAAGGCCGGCATCCACGCCTCGGCTTTGCTCAAGGATTTCTCCTCATATGAGCACATCCCGCCTGAAAGCGTGGGCAATGAACGCTCGATCATGGTCAGCCAGCAGGCCGGCAAGTCGAACCTCGTAACCGCGCTGGCCCGCCACAACATCGTGCTGGAAAAAGACGATCCCCGCCTCGAAAAGCTTCTGGCCACGGTCAAGGAGCGCGAAGCGCGCGGCTATTCCTATGACGGCGCCGACGCGTCCTTTGCCGTTCTGGCCCACGACGTCCTCGGCACCCTGCCGAACTATTTCACCGTCGAAAACTACCGCGCCAGCGTCGAACGGCGTCACAACGCGCAGGGCGAGGAAATCACCGTCACCGAAGCCGTGGTCAAGATCCGGGTCGGCGACGAATTACTGATGTCGGTGGCCGAAGGAAACGGCCCCGTCAACGCACTCGATCTGGCGATGCGCAAGGACCTGGGCAAGTATTCGAGCCGCATCGAAGATATCGAACTGGTCGATTTCAAGGTCCGTATTCTGGACGGCGGCACGGGCGCGGTCACCCGTGTACTGGTGGAAAGCCGCGATGGCACCGGCGAGCGCTGGTTCACCATTGGCGTTTCCGCAAACATCATTGATGCTTCTTTTGAAGCTCTATATGAATCGATAGCTTACAAGCTGTTAAAGACTGAAGCGGCGCAGTCGGAAACAGAAGAACTGGTTTAACCGGGTTGTTTGTCCGCGCGGCAACGCCCGAAACACTGTCCTGGAGGACAAACTGGCCGACACCGCTCCGAAACAACCTCTTGCGCTCACTCTTGGGGCGGCGGCGGTTACCCTTGTCATCATCATCGGCGTTCTCGCGGGCCCCAACCTCGTCACCTGCTTCAATTCGCCCGACGGCATGGGCGTCTGCCTGCGCGGCAAGATGGTCGATGCCGGCATCCTTCCTCAACCCGCCGCCATCGCCGACGCCGGGCAGGATAATGCAGCAACAGCAGAGGTTGCGGCGATCGCGCCAAACGCCACGGCGCCCGAGGCCACCGCGCCAACTCCCCCGGCGACGGACAACAGTGTTGAACCCTCTGTTGAAGGTGACGAAACACCCGTCCCCGACCTGGCGCAGACTGAAATCACCCCGACCTTCGGCATGCGCGTAGAGCCCGATGGCTCCGTGGTCATCGCCGGCAGCGGCACGCCAGGCACCGATATCGAGATCTACTCGGACGACGCTCTGCTGGGCACCACGACGGTTGAACCCACCGGGGACTGGGTCCTTGTCCCCGACGAACCGCTGCCGCCCGGCGGCACCGAGATCACCCTTGCCGAAGCCGGCAAAGCCGAACGGGCGCCCAAGTCCTTTGTTGTGGTGATCGACGAAAACAAGACCAGC
>CAKTFF010000202.1 GCA_934553185.1 uncultured Devosia sp. | reverse complement strand
CGCGTCGGGTTCGGGCCGTGTTACCAACATCTTCATGCCGACGCTGCCCATCTTGCCAGCCATTCGGTGCCCGCCTGGCGAACGAGGTCAGCGCCCACCCGGGCGCCCAGCGCTTCGGCATTGTGTCCCTCGGCAGCCGCTTCAAACATCGAGCTGCCATCAAGGCTGAGGATCTGGCCCTTAAGCGTCAGCATCTCGCCATCAAGGCGCGTCAGCGTGCCAACCGGCGTGCGGCAGGAGCCATCCAGCACAGCAAGCATGGCCCGTTCGGCGGTGATCGCCCGCCGGGTCGGTCCGTGATCGAGCACCGACACCAAGGCCTTCATGCGGTGATCGTCGCTGCGCACCGCGATGCCGATGGCGCCCTGGGCAGGGGCAGGCATGAAGATTTCGGGGTCGAGCAGCGCCGTCGCCCGGTGTCCTTCGCCAAGGCGATTAAGCCCGGCCACCGCCAGCATGGTACCATCGGCAACGCCATCCATCAGCTTTTGCAGCCGTGTTCCCACATTGCCGCGAAACGCCACGATGCGCAGATCGGGCCGCACGCGCAGCACCTGGGCCGCCCGGCGGATTGAGGAGGTGCCGAACAGCGCCCTTTCGGGCAGGTGATCGAGACTTTGAGCTTTCACCGACATGAAGGCGTCGCGAATATCTTCGCGTTTGAGGAAGGCCACGAGCTCTATTCCCACTGGCAGGCGCGTCGCCACGTCCTTGGAGGAATGAACCCCGATATCGACCCGCCCCGCAAGCATGGCCTCGTCGATCTCCTTGGTGAAAAGGCCCTTGCCGCCGATCTCGATCAGGCTGGCATTGCTGGCCTGCGAGCGGTCGCCGCCGGTGGAAATCACCTCGATTGCGATGTCGTCTTCCGGAACGCCATGGGCTTCGCTCAGCATCTGGCGCACCAGCCGCGCCTGGCGCAGCGCCAGCGGGCTGCCGCGCGTTCCGATCCGCGCAAAGGGTGCCAAAGATTGCAAAGTCGCAACGTCCTATAGTAGGCAGAAGAACCTGTGCGGGTCCGGGTGACCCAACAAAGGGAGTAACCAGTTCGCCGTGATCGGGCAAGCACCAGCCAACATCCTGGGCATAGAGACAAGCTGCGACGAAACCGCCGCCGCCATTGTTCTGCGCGATCAAGCGGGGCGGGGAACGATTCGTTCCAACGTGGTGCGCTCCCAGCTCGACGAGCATGCCGCCTTTGGCGGGGTGGTGCCGGAACTGGCGGCGCGCGCCCATGTCACCTACCTCGACCACATTATCGCGCAGAGCTGCCGCGAGGCTGGCATCAAACTCGCCGAAGTGGACGCCATTGCCGCGACGGCTGGGCCCGGCCTGATCGGCGGCGTGCTGGTGGGGCTGACCACGGCCAAGGCGCTGGCCGCCGCGCTCGGCAAGCCGCTGATCGCCGTCAACCACCTAGAAGCGCATGCCCTGACGGCGCGGCTGACCGACAATGTCGCTTTTCCCTATCTCATGCTGCTGGTTTCGGGCGGGCATTCTCAGTTCGTGCTGGTGCGCGGGGTGGGCGATTACCAGCGCTGGGGCACGACCATCGACGATGCCCTGGGAGAAGCCTTCGACAAGGTGGCCAAGCTCCTCAGCCTCGGCCATCCCGGCGGACCGGCCGTGGAACAGGCCGCAAAACTGGGCGATGCCCAGCGGTTCCGCTTTCCCCGGCCGCTGCTGCGCGAAAAGCGGCTCGACTTTTCCTTTTCCGGCCTCAAGACGGCGGTGCGGCTGCAGGCCGAAGCTCTGGCGCCATTAA
Organism: uncultured Devosia sp.; assembly: GCA_934553185.1. Taxonomy (GTDB): domain Bacteria; phylum Pseudomonadota; class Alphaproteobacteria; order Rhizobiales; family Devosiaceae; genus Devosia. The sequence continues at coordinate 3,178 of CAKTFF010000202.1, read as the reverse complement.
GCGACAGCGACGTTGCCGATATCTGCGCCAGCTTCCAGGCAGCCGTTGCCGAAATCATCGCGACCCGGGCTGGGCAGGCGCTGGAGCGCTTCCGCCACGAGCTGCCAGACCATCCCCCGCAGCTGGTTGTGGCTGGTGGCGTCGCGGCGAACCAGGCGATCGGTGCGGCGCTGCGGGATGTTTGTGCGCGAGAGGGCGCGGCTCTGGTGATTCCGCCTGTTGCGCTGTGCACCGACAATGGCGCCATGGTGGCCTGGGCTGGGGCTGAACGCTGGGCGCTGGGCGTGCACGACGCGCTGAGCTTCGACGCCCGGCCGCGCTGGCCGCTTGATCTGGCCGACATGAAAGTTGCCCTTCATGGCGCTTGAAACGGTTGCAGTGATCGGCGGCGGAGCTTGGGGAACGGCCCTGGCGCAGGCTGCCGCCATGGCGGGCCGCCCTGTGCTGCTGGTGGCGCGGGACCCAGCACAAGTGGCTGAAATCAACACGAGCCACACCAACCGGCGCTATCTTGGCGAGCAGAAGCTGCATGCCGGTATTCGTGCTGCTTTGACTCCCGAACCAGCCGACATCGTTGTCCTCGCCGTGCCGGCGCAGGCTACCCGGTCGGCTTTGGCCGCGCTCGACCCGGCTTTGCTTGCGGAACGTCCAGTCGTGCTGTCTGCCAAGGGGCTTGAAGCCGGAACGCTGCAGCGCCAGAGCGAAGTGCTCATCGACATGGCGCCTAAAGCGATCCCCTATGTGCTGTCAGGTCCGAGCTTTGCCGCCGATGTGGCTGCTGGACGGCCCACGGCCGTGACCCTGGCCGGCGACGATGCGGAAAACACCTCCGCTCTGGCCGCAGCCTTGGCCGGTCCGATGTTCCGCCCCTATGCCGCCGATGACCGGATCGGCGTCGAGATCGCGGGAGCGCTCAAGAATGTTTATGCGCTGGCGTCGGGCGCCATTGAAGGCGCGGGGCTTGGCGCTTCGGCGCGCTCAGCGCTGATCGCCCGCGCCTATGCCGAAATGGCGCGCATGGTGCAGGCCATGGGCGGTTCGGCCACGACGCTGACCGGCCTTGCGGGCTTGGGCGACCTGACGCTGACCTGTACATCCGTGCAGTCGCGCAACTACCAGTTCGGCATGGCTTTGGGGCGGGGCGAAAGCGTCGAGGCCATCATGGCCGGAGGCGCCAAGCTGGCCGAAGGCGTGGCCACGACCCCGGTCGCCGATGCTTTGGCGCGCAGTCTGGGGGTCGATGCGCCGCTGATCGCGGCCATGGATGCCGTGCTGACCAACCAGGCCGATATCACCGAAATTGTTGCGGGACTGATGTCTCGCCCGCTCAAACGAGAAGGATAATCCCCATGCTCTTTGCCATGATCGCCAAGGACCGCGCCGATGCGCTCGACAAGCGCCTGGCGGTGCGTCCCGTTCACCTCCAGCATCTCGACAGCCTGGGCCAGCAGCTGCGCCTTGCCGGCGCCCTGCTCGACGGAGAAGGCAAGCCCGACGGCTCGCTGATGGTGATCGAAGCCGAAACGATCGAGGCGGCCCGCGCCGTGTTTGAAGCCGATCCCTTTGTGGCGGAAGGCATATTCGAAACCATCGAGATCAAACCCTGGCGCCTTGCCTATGACCACATGACGCCAAAGGCCTGACGCCATGGCCTATTGGCTGATGAAATCGGAGCCCGACGTTTTTTCCTTTGCCGACATGATGGCAAAGACCGCGCGCGGCGAGCCTGAATCCTGGCATGGCGTGCGCAACTATGCGGCGCGCAACAACATGAAGGCCATGGCGCTGGGCGACGAAGCCTTTTTCTATCATTCCAATATCGGCAAGGAGATTGCCGGCATCATGCGGGTGATTGCCCTGGCCCATCCCGACGACACGGCCGAGCTCAATGCAAAGGGAGAGGTTGTGTGGGAATGCGTGGATGTGGAAGCAGTCAAGCCCCTGCCCCAACCGGTGACACTCGCCACCATCAAGGCAACGCCCGAACTGGCCGGACTTGAGCTGGTCAAGCTGTCACGGCTGTCGGTCAGCAAGGTTTCGGCCCAGGAGTGGGCGCTGATCTGCCAGATGGGCGGGCTCTAGCTAGTCGGTGACGACGATGGGCGGCACGTGCTTGGGCTCGGCCTGCGGCGCATATTTGTTGAGCAGGCCAAGCTGGCTGATCGAGAAGATAACGGTCAGCGGCATCACGCCCCAGACCTTGAAGGCGACCCAGAAGTCGGTGGAAAAATTGCGCCACAGCACTTCGTTGATCACCGCCAGAACAACAAAAAACAGCCCCCAATTCAGGGTCAGCTTGCTCCAGCCTTCCGGGCGGAGTTTGTAGACATCGCCAAACACATATTTGAGCAGGGACTGGCCGAACAGCAGCCCGCCCAGCAACACGGCGGCAAACAGCCCATTGGTGATGGTGGGCTTGATCTTGATGAAGGTATCGTCCTGCAGCCACAGCGTCAGACCGCCGAACACCATGACCACGACGCCAGTGACCAACGGCATGACGGCGATCTTTTTAAGGATCAACCAGGTCAAAACCAGCGAAAGGACCATGGCGCCCATGAACCAGGCGGTGGCGACAAAGATATCGGCCCGCGCATTGGCGATGAAGAACACGACCAGCGGGCCCAGTTCGAGCCCCATCTTGGTGAGCTGAGGACGCAACTCGTCCCAGTTGATGTCGGTCTCCGCAGCCTTGTCGGTCATTGTTTTCTCTTTAAGCGCAAGGGGCGCACTGTGCGCACAAGCACCGGTGCATGCAAGAAGGAGTTACGGCGCAAGAATGTTCAGATTGGGGCTGACTTCAAGGGGGCAGTTGGGCGGTCGTCGGCCTAGTCCTGCCCGGCAATGGCCTGGGCAAAGTCACGCGCGGTAAAGGGTTCGAGGTCGCCGACGCTTTCGCCCACCCCAATGAAATGCACCGGCAGGCCGAACTTGCGGGCGATGGCGACGAGGATGCCGCCGCGCGCCGTGCCATCGAGCTTGGTCATCACCAGCCCCGTGACCCCGGCCCGGGCACCGAAGATTTCCACCTGTTTGAGGGCGTTCTGCCCCGTGGTGGCGTCAAGGGTGAGAAGCGTTGCGTGCGGGGCGGTGGGGTCGACCTTCTTGATGACGCGGATGACCTTTTCGAGCTCGTCCATCAGCTCGTCGCGATTTTGGAGGCGGCCAGCCGTGTCGA
>CAKTFF010000201.1 GCA_934553185.1 uncultured Devosia sp. | reverse complement strand
TACGACTTCGAACTTTCGGGAAACTGCTACAAGCTGCGGCTCCTGCTCAGCATTTTGAAGCTCCCCTATGACATCGTCCCGGTCGACTATTATCCCGGCCGAGAAAACCGCTCGGACTGGTTCCTGCGCCTCAATCCCTGGGCCCAGCTCCCCGTGCTCACGGACGATGATCTGGTGCTCTCCGATAGCGGCGCCATCCTCGCCTATCTGGCCCGCAAGTACGACCCCACCGGCCTCTGGCACCCCACCGATGCTGCTATCACCGCCGAGGTGCTGCGCTGGCACGGCGTCGCCGACTCCATCACCGCAACAGCCGCCGCAGCGCGCCTCTCCCTCAGCTTCGGCCACGATGTCGATATCCCCCGCGCTCAGCGCGAGGCGCACCGCATCTTCCGCCTGGTGGACGAGCACCTTTGGTTCGGTGAGCGCGAGGGGCGCGATTGGCTCTGCTCGCCCGCCCATCCCACCACGGCCGACCTCGCCTGCTTCCCCTATGTTATGCTGAGCGAAGAAGGCGGCATCGGCCGAGAGGACTACCCGGCCCTCCGCCGCTGGACCGATCGCGTCCGCCGCATCCCCGGCTTCATAGTCATGTCCGGCATCTTCCCGGCTGGCCGGGCGCACGAGGGCTGAGGTAAACAGCCTCCGGATGAGACCTCTGAACCAGCGATGATGCCGTGGACCTTCCGTAGACCTCATGGTGAGCCTAAACGAACCACGAGGTCGTGCCGGTCATGGTGCCATCCTTGCCCTGTTGGCACCGGCGCTTAGTTTGCCGCTTCTCGGCTGACCTCAGCTTTCGCGCGCATACACGGTGGACGCGCTTTGGGTTCACTGTTTATGCTTGGCGCGCACGGGACCTGATTGATGACGTTGTCTGATGCCTTTCGCCGCTCGACCGATCCCTTGGCCGCCGCTTCGGTGAGCCCGGCCGAGATACGCGCCGCGGTTGAACAAAGGCTCGAGGAACTGGTCGGCCCCCTGCCCGGCGTACCGGCCAACCTGAGCAATGCGGTGCGTCATGCCCTGCTGGGCCAAAGCAAACGAGCACGCCCGGTGCTCCTGTTCCTGATCGCCGAGCCGGACGCGGCGGAACGGCAGGCGGCGCTCGATATCGGCTGTGCCGTTGAAATGGTGCACACCGCATCGCTGATTCTGGATGATCTGCCCTGCATGGATGATGCGCAGCTCCGCCGCCAGCGCCCGACCACCCATGTTGCCTTTAGCGAGTCTACCGCCATCCTTGCGTCCATCGCCCTTCTGACGCGCGCCTTCGGCATCATTGCCGGGCTGCAAGAGGTGTCCGAAAGCAAGCGCCTGCGCATCTCTGCCCTCCTTTCCGATGCGGTGGGCTGGAGCGGGCTGGTTGCGGGCCAGGAAATCGACGTCAACGGCCGCGCCAACCTCGTGGGCAAGGCAGAGGTTGAGGAACTCAACTGGCTCAAGACCGGCGTGCTGTTTGTGGCAGCCGCTGAAATGGGCGCCATCCTGCGCGGGCTCGACGACAATCGCATCGCCGACATCCGCCGCTTCGCGCAACATTTCGGCAGCGCCTTCCAGACCGCCGATGACCTGCTGGATCACAATGCGTCCAGCACCGAAGCCGGCAAGGACACGCAAAAGGACGGCGACAAGGCAACGCTCGTGTCCCTGTTCGGCGCCGGCAAGGCGCAGCTGAGCTACGAGGAGCATCTGAGCCAGGCCAATGCGGCGCTTGCGGCCAGCGGCGTCAACGCTGCCCCGATCAGCGACTTCATTGGGCAATTGTTCAAGCGGACCGGGGCGGCCCAACAATGATGGCTGCGCCAGCGGCGCTGGACGTTGCCGGACTGCACATCCACTATGGCGCCCGGCACGTTCTGCGCGGTCTCGATCTCCATGTGCCGAAAGGCGAGATCTTCGGCCTACTCGGCCCCAATGGCGCCGGCAAGACCACCCTGATCCGCACCATCTGCGGCCGCATCCGTCCCGCCGGTGGCAGCGTGGCCGTGGCCGGCCAGCCGATCAACCGGCAGACCTTGCGCCGCATCGGCCTCGTCCCGCAAGAAATCGCGCTTTACCCGCACCTGACCGCGCGCGAAAATCTCGAAGTCTTTGGGCGCCTTTCGGGCCTCCATCGGCGCGAAGCGGCCGAAGCGGTGATCTGGGCCAGCCGCGCCACCAATATCGAGGCGCGACTGGGCGAGCGCATCGAGACCTTGTCGGGCGGCTGGAAGCGCCGGGTCAATATCGCCGCCGCCATCCTGCATCGCCCCGATCTGCTGATCCTGGACGAGCCCACCGTGGGTGTCGATGTCGATGCCCGCAACGGCCTCCATGAGGTCATCAGCCAACTGAGCGAAGCGGGCATGGGCGTGCTTTTGGCCACCCATGACCTCGACCAGGCCGAAACGCTGTGCAGCCGCGTCGGCTTCCTGCGCGACGGGGTAATTGCGCCCGACGGCGCCCCGCGCGACCTCCTGGCTGCAGCCTTTGGCGGCGAGCGCGAAATCATCATCGAACTGCGCGATCCTCCCAGCCAAGCGCAGGCCCGGGCGCTCGGGCAGGCCGGTTTCGTGCCGTCGGGCGGCAATCTGAGTTGGGCCATGCTGGGCCAAGGCTCCGAACAGGCCGCCGGCCGCCTTTCCGCGGCGCTAAGCCGGGCGGGTCTCGAAACGCGGGAAATCCGGCTGCGCGAGCCGGGCCTTGATTCGCTGTTCCTACGCCTTTCACGTGAACAACGCCCGGTGGAGCACTCGGCTTCATGATCTGGGCCATGCTGCGCGTCATGACGCTGAACCTGCTGCGCGACCGCGGCGCGCTGGCCATGGCCTTTCTCTTGCCGCCGGTCATCTTCGTGATCTTTGCAGCCATCTTTTCCGGCGCCACCGGCGACGAAATGCGGCTCGAAGTGGCGTTGGCCATCACCGAGCCCTCTGCACAAACCACGCGGCTCGAAGCCGCCCTGCGCGCCGAGCCATCCCTGCGCATTCTCGATCAAACATTGCCAACGGAGCAAGCGGCCGCAACGCTGGTGGACGGCGGCGAAGCCGATGTGGGCCTCGTCCTCTCGCCCGATCTCGCCTACACCACGACCCCGCCCGTGCGGGTGCTCGTTGATCCCGCCAAACTTCTCGCCGGCGCGATCTTGTCGGGACACGTCCAGCGCCTCGTTGCCGCCGAACTGCCCGACCTGGCGCTGGCCCGCTCGGCCCCCGCGATAGAGTCGGTGATCGGCGGCTTCTCCCCCGAGCAGCAGACGCGCCTCGCCGCAGCCATCGCGCAACTGGCCGAGGGCGAAAACCCCGATCAGCCCGGCCTCGTGCAAACCAGCACGGTCGGCGAGGAGGGCAGTTCGGGCGCCACCGTCACCTATTATGCCGGCGCCGTCGCCATTATGTTCCTTCTGTTCTCGGCCATGCAGAGTTCGGCCTCGCTGATCGAGGAACGCTCCTCCGGCATCGTGGACCGTCTCGCGGTCGGCCCGGCCGGCACCGATGTCGTGGTGCTGGGCAAGTTCGTGTTCCTGGTGCTCCAGGGCATGGTGGAAGTGGCCCTGATCTTTGTGGTCGCGGCCTTGGTCTACCGCGTCGACATGCTGAGCCATTTTCCTCTTTGGCTCCTGACCACGTTTGCCGCTTCGCTCGCCGCAGCAGCACTGGGCCTCGTCGTTGCTGCCTGCTGCACCACGCGCCAGCAGGCGCACACGATTGCAACTTTCGTTGTTCTGGTCTGTTCAGCCGTGGGCGGCTCCATGGTGCCGCGCTTCATGATGCCGCCATGGTTGCAGGATACGGGCTGGTACACACCCAATGCCTGGGCCATCGACGCCTATCATGGCGTGCTGTGGCGCGGCGAGGCGCTCGACGGCATCCTGCCTGAACTCGCCTGGCTGGGTGCGACCGCATGCGTGGCCCTGCTCGCGGCTTTGCTGGTTTCCAGATTGCGCCTGCGGCTTTAAAAGAAGGCCATCATGCTCGGATCGACACACAAGACGATGACGCCGGCGGATACCGCCAAGGGCTTGGCTCTGGCCGCGCTGGTCATAAGCGCCTGGCTTTCCATCCATGTCGGCGCGATCTTTTTCATCGACTGGACGGCTAACAGCCTCTGGCTCGCCGCGCCGCTGGTGATCGCGGTGCAATGCTGGCTGAGCGTGGGCATGTTCATCGTCGCCCATGATTCCATGCATGGCACGCTGGCGCCGCAATGGCCCCGCCTCAACAACGCCATCGGGCGCTTCTGCGTCTTCGTTTATGCCGGATTCTCCTTCAACAAGCTCTACGAGAGCCACCATGCCCATCACCGCAGCGCCGGAACTGCGGACGACCCCGATTTCGACCCCGAGCACTCCTCGCATTTCTGGCCCTGGTATCTCAAATTCTTCCGCCACTATTTCGGCTGGCGCGAATTCGGCATCCTGACCATTGCCGTCGTTATCTACCTTTTCATCCTGCGCGAGCGCTTTCCGGCCATGCTGGTCTTTTGGGCGCTGCCGGCCATCCTGTCATCGCTGCAGCTGTTTTATTTCGGCACCTATCGCCCCCACCGTATCGACGACGATCCGTTCACCGACGATCACCGCGCGCGCAGCAACGACTTTTCTCCGGTCATGTCTTTGCTGACCTGCTTCCACTTCGGCTATCATCATGAACATCACGACGCGCCCTGGGTGCCGTGGTGGAAACTGCCGGCGCACCGCCAAGGCGTCCTGCGATCAACTGTGAGCTGACCCAAAATGCTGCAAACCCTGTTGCACTTCTTGGTGCCGACCCTTCTGGTGGTTGGCACGGTGGCCTTCATGGAATGGTTCGCCGCCTGGTCGCATGAGCACATCATGCATGGCTGGGGCTGGGGCTGGCACAAGTCGCACCACGAGCCCCATGACGATGCGCTCGAAGAAAACGACCTGTATTCGGTGGTGTTCGCCGGCTTTGCCATCGTGCTGATATGGGTCGGCGCCACCTGGT
>CAKTFF010000200.1 GCA_934553185.1 uncultured Devosia sp. | reverse complement strand
GCTGGCTCTGCGCGGCTATGACCGGGCAGTGCTGCTGGTGCCCACATGGATCATCCTTATTGCCTGGCTGTTTTTTTCCTGGCTGGTGATATCGGGGCAGGTTTCCAACGATGTGGCGCAACCTGCCGTTGGCGGCGGCTTGGTGCTGATCGTCATGTTGCTGGGCTTTACGGCCGTGCAGCACGCCTTTTCCGAAGGGCAGGTCTCCATCGGCAGCCTGTCCGAAGTGGAGCGGCGCGCCCTGGCCATGACCGGGTCTGGCGACTTCGTCTTTGACTGGAACATCGAGCGCGACCGCGTATCGGTCAGCGATGAACTTGCGACACGCTTGGGCGAAAAGCGTGGAGCGCTGCGCGGCGCTATCAAGCGCTGGCTCGACCGCGTCCATCCCGATGACCGCGACCGCTTCCGCACCGCCTTCGATACGCTGGTGGAACTGCGCCGCGGTAAGGTGAGTTCGGACATGCGCATTGCCGGACACGACGGTAATTATCGCAGCTTCCGCATGCGGGTTAAGCCCGTGCTGGGCGGCGACGGGCAGGTCAACCGCATCGTAGGGACGCTGCAGGACGTGACCGAAGATCGTGCGTCCCGCGAGCGTCTTCTGCATGACGCCGTTCATGATGCCCTTACGGGCCTGCCCAACCGGCAGCTGTTCCTCGACCGACTGGACCGGGCCCTGATCCGCGCGCGTACGCCCAACGGCACCAAGCCAGCCGTCTTCTTGATCGACATCGACCGCTTCATGGAACTCGAAGAGCGCGTCGGCCATTCGGCTGCCGACTCCGTGCTCTTGGCCGTGTCGCGGCGAATGGCGCGCATTATGCGCCCGCTTGATACGGTTGCGCGGATCACCGGCGACCAGTTCGCAGTGATCCTGGCTTCCGAGCAGACTGCTGGCAAGATCGCCGAAACGGCCGAGCAGATACGCAAGGCGCTCAAGGCACCGTTTAACTTTGGCGACAGCGACCTCACCCTCAGCGTGTCGATCGGCGTCACCATCTATGACAACGAGCCGGCAACCCCCCTCGACGTGCTGCGCGACGCCGAGTTGGCCATGTATTACGCCAAGCGCCTCGGCGGCGACCGAATCGAGGCCTATCGCGCTTCGGCAAAGTCGATTTCAGCTTATAACCGCGCCAGTGAGGAAGACCTCGAACGCGGCATGACCGGAGGCGAGCTGCAGGTGCAGTTCCAGCCGGTCATGGATTTCACCACCGGCAAGATCGCCGGCGCAGAAGCGCTGATGCGCTGGCTGCATCCAACCCGCGGCCCTGTGCCGCCCGCCGAGTTCATTGCCCTGGCGGAGCGCTCCGGCCAGATCGAACGGCTGGGACGTATCGCCTTCGAGCAGGCCGCTTTTCAGATGCGCGACTGGATGACGACGCTGCCGAACCTGCCCGAGGAATTCTTTGTCTCGGTCAATATGTCGCCCGGGCAGCTCTCAACCAAGACCCTGCTCAACGACATCCGTGCCGTGATCGCCCAAAACCCCGATATTGCCCGCCACATCAAGCTCGAGCTTACCGAATCGCAGGTGATGACCAATCCGGAGCATTCCGCTTTCATGCTGAATGCCCTGCGAGGCCTGGGGCTCGGCCTGGCACTCGACGATTTCGGCACGGGCCATTCATCGCTGGGCTACTTGCATCGGTTCCCCTTCGATACGATCAAGATCCCAGCAGAATTTGTCACCATCAACGAGGCTGGTGGGGCAGGGGAGACGCAGGTTCCCATCATCCGCGCCGTGGTCGCCCTGGCTAACGATCTCGATCTGGCAGTCATCGCGGAGGGTGTCGAAACGCAAGGCGAGGTGGAGCGCCTTCGTGGGCTCAACTGCCGCCTCGGTCAGGGATTTGCCTTTGGCGCGGCAATGACCGCGCCTGAATTCACCAAGCACATAGCAGCCCAGCTCAGCCGCTAGTGGTCAGGCATGCCCCGCTTCGGAGCTGAGCGTAGCGCGCGTGATGTTGAGGCTGGCCAAAGCCGCCTCATAGCGCTTCTCCACGGGCGTATCGAACAGTAGCTCGCGCGAGAACGGCACCGTAAGCCAGCCATTTTCGCCGATCTCGGCCTCGAGCTGCCCCGCACTCCACCCGCAGCACCCTAGGGCGAACAAAGCCGAGCGCGGCGCCGGCCCGAAGGCCATTGCTTTGAGTACGTCCAGCGTCGCCGTCAGGCAGATGCCCTCGGTCACCGCATAGCTGCTGCCGCTGTGGTAGTCGGAGGAATGCAGGACGAAGCCTCGCCCCTGTTCAACCGGCCCGCCGCGCATCACCACGCGTTCGCGGATCGTATCGGGAAGGCGGATCACTGCGTCAGGGTCGCCCAGGTCGAGTTCGTCCAAAATGTCGGCAAAGCGCATATTGGTCAGTTCCTGATTGACCACCAGGCCCATCGCGCCTTCTTCGCCGTGGCCGACCAGGAGAATGACGCTTTCCGCAAAGCGTTCGTCTGCCATGTCGGGCATGGCAACGAGGAATTGTCCTTCAAGTGAGTTCATGAGGAGATAGTAGGTATCCGGCCTGCTTCTGCCAAGTTCCGGCGCCTCCCTAGAGGGGCAGTTCACGAAGGCCTGATGCTTCGTCAGCTTTTTCTCAACATCCTCCTGCGCTAATGCGACCCGATGCGTGTCCCCGCTCTTGCCCTTTGCTGCGCCCTTGTCGCTCTTGCCGCCCATGCGGGGGAAACCTCATGGCAGGAGGTAGCGCCGGGCGTGCGCCTGCGCCTTGTCACCAACGGGATCATCAATCCCGATGGGACAACGCTGGCCGGCATCGAGATCGACATGCCCAGAACCACCAAGACCTATTGGCGCGTTCCCGGCGACACCGGCCTTCCCACGCAGCTCGACTTCACCGGCTCCACGGGTATCGGCGAGCATATGATCCTTTGGCCCTACCCAACTCGCCACGAAGCGGATGGGTTTTTGGACTACGCCTATTTTGGGCCGACCCTGTTGCCGATGTCACTGGAGATTGCGGAAGGGCCTGCTCACATCGAACTGGACGCTGTTCTGGGCATCTGCTCGGAAATTTGCATCCCCGCTCAAGCGCATTTCTCCCTGCCGCTCGCCGACGGGGCTCCTGACCGGGCAAATGGGCTGCGCATCCGCCAGGCCATGGCAGAGTGGCCTCTTTCATGGGATGGCAGCCAGGACATGGTTGGTGAAGTCACTGTGGACGAGGAGGCTTCTATGCTGGAGGTGAAGGTTTCACCTGATCTCGACAGCGCCTCGTTGATCGCAGCGACGGCGCCGGGGGAGCCGCTGTTCGGCGCGCCGCAAAAAAGCCGGGAACCAAACCTAGTGCTGATCCCTGTTCTCGGGGCGGATGATCCCGAGCAGTTGCGCGGCCAGGATATCGAGTTCACCTTCAAGACTGACCAGGGTGCATTTCAGCTCACGCGGACGGTCGGAGAAGCGCCAGAAGGCCAAGCACGGAGGGACTAAGGGCGTCTTGGCACTTGTCGGTGGTGATAAACCCGCCTATCCCAGAAGCTGAAACTGTTGGCGGCCGGCTCTGGCCAGAACCATGGGTGTTAAATGATCGAGCGCGGCAATCCTGTCCCCTCCATTGCGGTGAAGCTTGTTTCGGCAAATGGCTCGGACGACACCACCAGCGATGCCGTGCTTGGTGAGGGGCTTGTTGTGCTGTTCACCGTGCCTGGTGCCTTTACGCCCACATGCCACGTCAATCACCTCCCGGGCTTCGTCGCTAACGAGAGCGAGCTCCGCGCCGCTGGTGTCACCCGGCTGGTCTGCGCTTCGGTGAACGACCATCACGTGATGAAAGCCTGGGCTGAAGCTTCCGACGCTCTGGGCAAGGTCGACTTCATTGCCGATGGCAGCGGTGCGCTGGCCGACGCACTTGGCCTTGCGCGAGACTTTCCAGGCATGGGCAAGCGCTTCAGCCGCTCGGCTCTGGTGATCCGTGACGGCATCGTTGAGAACGTCTTTGTGGAAGACGCTCCCGGCGTCTCGGGCAGCGGCGCGGCGGCCATTCTATCAGCCCTCCAAGCCGCCAAGAACTAAGATCCGCATCAGGAGATCAGCCTTGAATCAACCGCTTGCCTTGATGCTGCGCCTGTCCTCTGCCGCTGCAACGGCTGTTTTGCTCGCGGGCTGTTCCATGGGCGGCATGTTGGGTGGCGGCGGCAATGCCGCACAGACGCAACAGTTGCAGAACGCCACGGCCACACCGGCGGCTGTGGCTGAAGCGCAGACCAATGCCTTGCCGGCGATCGCCACCGAATGCCCGCCGATCCGCGTCCGCGCCGGCAGCGAGGCCATGTTCTATTATGGCAGTGGTCGCGTCGGCGATGCCAAGTCCCTTCAATATCAGGGCGTGATCGACGAAACCTCGCGCAATTGCGTCGTGTCCAACGGCCTTATCACGGTGAATATGGGCGTTGTCGGCCGCGTGCTGCTCGGCCCGGCTGGCAACCAGACCTCGGTCAACGCACCGATCCGCTTCGCAGTTGAACGCGATGGCGCTGCGGTCTTTTCAGAAAAGCATACGCTGGCGGTCGCCATCGCCGCTCCGGCGCGCTCGGCTGAATTCGTCAAGGTCATCGAAAACGTCGCCATTCCCTATCTTGGTGGCGAAGAGATCACTATCTGGGTGGGCTTCGATACCAAGGGCTGAAAACGGCTTCGACGAATTGTAAAGAAAAAGCCTGCGGCATGCACCGCGGGCTTTTTGCTTGGAGCGCGGCGTTGCGCTACTCCGCAGCCTTCAGCGCCGGTTCAGGGCGCTCCCACCGCAGGATAGGGGAGCGGGCGGCGCGCGTTTCGTCCAAACGCCGCCGGGGCGCCTTGGTGGGGGCTGCAAGAAAGCGCTCCTTGTTGCCCGCCTTGGCATCGCGGGCGAGGTCCTCCATCACATCGCAGAAACGGTCCAGCGTCTGCTTACTCTCGCTTTCGGTTGGTTCGATCAGCATGGCGCCATGCACGACCA
>CAKTFF010000199.1 GCA_934553185.1 uncultured Devosia sp. | reverse complement strand
GTCATGGCGGCCATGGAAGCGTGCAATGACGCCGCCGTTGGCGCGCTGAAACCCGGCGCCCGCTGTCAGGATGTCAACGACGCCGCTCTCGACGCGCTCAAGGCCGCCGACCTCGGCGACACGATCCGCCACCGCATCGGCCATGGCATGGGCCTTGAAGGCCACGAAGCCCCGTGGCTCGCGCCCGGCGATATGACCGAGATCGTTTCCGGCATGGTGTTTTCCAACGAGCCCGGCGTCTACCGCCCCGGCCGCGACGGCTATCGCACCATCAACACCATGCTTGTTGGCGACCCCGGCGTCGACATCCCCAGCCGCTTCCTCGCCGATACCCCCATCGACCAGCGCGTCATCGCGCTCTAGCCCACCCGAAAGTTGAGTTCATGCCCGAACCCGCAGCCTGGCACTACACCAAGATCACCAAGCCCATGTTCGATCTCAAGCCGGTCGACCAGATCCTTCTGGGCCGCATCATCACCGCCGTTGGCGACGAGGTCATCGAGGATGGCTTTGTGGAAGTCATCGGCGGCAAAATTGTTCGCGTCGGCAAGCGCGCCGAAATGGGCGAAACAACAGCGTCCATTCTCGACACCGGCGGCAAGACCATCATGCCCGGCCTCATCCAGTCCCATGGCCACCTGTCCTGGGATGGCGTGCACGAGCTGAGCTGGCAGTCCATGTATGACAGCCCCGAAATCCGGGCCTACAAGGCGGCCGGCAACATGCTCAAATCCCTGCGCGCCGGCGTCACCCTGGTGCGCGACCTCGGCGTCCATAACGCCAATCTCTTTGCCAAGCAGGCCGTTGCCCAGGGCTTTTTCCCCGGCCCGCGCCTCCTTGTGTCCGGCGAATCGATCATCCAGACCGGCGGCCACACCTACTGGGTCTGCCGCGAGGCTTCCGGCGCCGACGAAATGCGCCGCGCCGTGCGCGACCAGGTCAAGGGCGGCGCCGACCTGATCAAGATCATGGCCTGCCACGACACGCTTGAATTCACCGATGCCGAGCTCGAAGCCGTTATCGACGAGGCCCATCGCAACCGCCTCCCCGTCACCGCCCACGCCACCTATGACGCCTGCATCCGCCGCGTGGCCGAATTCGGCGTCGATTGCGTCGAACATGGCGGCTCGATGAGCGACGACACCATCCAGCTCCTTCTGGACAAGAAGATCCCGATCGTCACCACCTTTTCGGCCCTGGTCATGCAGGCCAAGCCAGAGATCGCCCGTGCCTTTGGCATTCCCGAATGGAAGATCGCCGAGCGGCAAAAGGCGGTGGGCGACAAGACGCGCTTTGATGGCCTGGTGCGCGCCGCCAAGGCCGGCGTGCCCATCGTCTTCGGCACCGATGCGGGCAGCCCGGCGGTCGAGCACGACCAGATCGCGCCCGAGCTCGATTTCATGGTGGAAGTGGGCGTCTGCCCCAATCGCCTCGATGCCCTGCGCGCCATCACCATTCGCGGCGCGCAGCTATCGAAGATGGACAGCAAGATCGGCACGGTCGAGGCCGGCAAGGAAGCCGACCTGATCGTGGTCGACGGCAAACCCGATGAGGATCTGTTCGCGCTCGAACGCGTGCAGATGACCTTTATCGCAGGGAAGAGGATGCACTGACGATGAGCTTTCTGAATGACCGCATGGCGCCCCGCATCACTGAGGATGATGGCTCCTTCCGCACCAAGATGCTGGGCATTGCCTCGGGGCTGCCTGACGTCATCGCCATGGGTCGCGGCGATCCCGATTTCCACACTCCACCCCACATCGTCGAGGCCGCCAAGAAGGCCATCGACGAGAACAAGCACCATTACACGTCCCCCTATGGCATTCCCGAGTTGCGCGCCGCCATCGCCGCCGATCTCAAAAAGGAATATGGCCTCGATTACACCGCCGATGAAATCGCGGTGACTGCGGGCGTACAGGAATCCATAACCCTGCTGATGCTGGCGCTGATCAGGCCGGGCGATGAAGTGCTGCTGACCTCGCCGCGCTTCACCACCTATGACATGGCGGTCAATCTGGCCGGCGGCGTGCCGATCCCCGTGCCGACCTTCCAGAAGGACGATTTCGCCCTCGACGTTGCCGAGATCGAAAAGCGCATCACGTCCAAAACCAAGATGTTCGTGCTGGTCTCGCCCAACAACCCGACCGGCGCCGTCACGCCCCCCGCTGAGATCCGCAAGATCGCCGAGCTCGCGATCAAGCACGACCTCATCATCGTGTCCGACGAAATCTACGCCAAGATCATCTATGAAGGGAACGAGCACCTTTCCATTGCCACCCTGCCCGGCATGAAAGAGCGCACCATCACCCTCAACGGTTTCTCCAAGACCTATGCCATGACCGGCTGGCGCGTCGGCTACCTTGCCGCCCCGGCAGACTTTGTGGGCCGCGTCACCGATACGCGCCATACCCTCTCGATCAACACCTCGACCATCAGCCAGTATGCGGCCCTTGCTGCCCTCCAGGGCCCGCAGGAGCCCATTGACGCAATGATCAAGGAATACACCGCCCGCCGCGCCTATCTCCTGCCGGCGCTGGACGAGATGGGTCTCACCTATGGCAATCCCGGCGGCGCCTTCTACGTCTATATCAACGTGTCGGGCACCGGCATGTCGACGCCCGACTTCTGCGAAAAGCTGCTGCGCGAAACCGGCGTGATGCTGTTTCCCGGCACCATGTTTGGCGACCATGACCCAAGCTATATCCGCATGTCGTTCCTGCAGCCCATCGAGCGGATCAAGGAAGCGGTGGAGCGCATGAAGGGCTTCATCGCCAGGCACGCAAAGGCTGCGGCATGACCCTCAAGCCAGACGCAGCCGAAAAGTTCGTCGGCATCCAGGTCAGCCCCATCAACTTCATCGACGAAGGCGTCGACACCGTTCTCGACATCCTCAAGGATCGGGTCGGCGTCAATGTTCTGATGCTGGGCACCGTGTCTTGGCTCGGCCTCAAGACTGGCCGCTCGATCTCCTACAAGCTCGACGGCTGGCCCGATCATGGCGTGCCCGAGCCCTTCGCCATGAAGGGCGGCGCCTACTTCGAGCCCGACCCAAGCTATTACAACGGCACCTTCATCAAGGATTACCGCGCCAAGGACCCCGAGTTCGAGGGCAAGGACATCCTCGACATGGTGATCGCCCCCGCCCACCAGCGCGGCATGAAGGTCTTCATCGAACTGATGGAGCCGTTCTTCAAATATACCGGCCACGGCTCCACCAATACGGTGGACATTCCCAACCTCGCCCAGGCCATGGAGGTCGATATCTTCGGCCGCCTGGGCTCGGACCCCTCCACCAGCCATCCCGATTATCGCAACTGGATCCTCTCCATGGTCGAGGATCAGGTGCGCAATTATGACATCGACGGCGTCATGTGGTGCAACGAGCGCAATTCCCCGCTCGACACCCTCATTCAGGGCGGCGCGCCGGGCGATTTCTCCACCCATGCCCGCCGCGAAGCCATGGAGCGCGGCATCGATGTCGAAGCCTGCCGCCGGGCGCTGCTCAACCTTTACGACTTCATGCAGGAAGCCGCCTCAGGCAAGGAATTTGCCGATGGCGCCTTCATCACCTTTATCCGCACGCTTCTGGCCAATCCCGAAGCGCTGATCTGGGAAAAGTTCTGGCTCGAGCGCAACAAGGACCTCGACCGCGAGCTTTATGGCCTCGTCAAATGGTGCAAGCCGGGCCTGAGCTTCGGGCTCAATGTTTGGAACCGCAACCACTTCAACATCTTCCGCCGCGCCCAGTGGCCTTGGGAAGAACAGACGCTTTATGCCGATTGGGTCAAGCCCATCACCTACCAACACCAGGCCGGCGAGGTCTTCACCAAGGAACTGGGCTTTTTCCAGAAAACCATCCTGCGCGACTTCTCGCCCGATGAAGCCACCGCCGTGCTTTATCGCATCCTGGGGCTCAACGAAGCGCCCTATTCCGGGGTGATCGCCGCCGGCATGGACCCTGACACCTATGTGTTCGGCCAATGCGCCGACGCCGTCAAAGGCGTCAATGGCAAGGCCAAGGTGTTCATGGGCCTTGGCGTCGATGCCCCTCGCACCAAACCCGAAACCGCCAAGATGACCCCCGACATCGCCTATCGCTCGGTGATGGCGACCTATCGCGCGGGCGGCCATGGCGTGGTGCTGGCGCCCAATTACGCCAGCATGCACCTCACCAATCTGGACGGCGTGGCCAAGGCCCTGACCGAGCTGGGGCTCAAAGAGTGACAGGTTTCGACACCATTATCCGCAATGCCGATGTGCTGACCCCCGACGGGCTGCAGGCCGTGGACGTGGCCCTGTCCGGAGAAACCATCGCGGCCCTGGTGCCACGCGGGGACGGCTCTGCCACCAACATCATCGAGGCGCAGGGGCAAACCCTCCTGCCCGGCGCCATCGACATCCACTTCCACATCCGCGCGCCCGCCTATCCCGACCGCGGCACGGTGGAAAGCGAAACCCGGGCGGCGGCAGCGGGCGGCATCACCACCCTTTTCGAAATGCCGATCTCCAAGCCCTGCTGCAACACGGCCGAGCGCGTCGAGATTCGCCGCGCCCATTTCGCCGAACACGCCTTCATCAATTTCGGTCTTTATGCTGCCCCGGGCGATCTCACGGACACGAGCGTCCAGGCCATGGCCGACGCCGGCATCGTCGCCTACAAGATTTTCACCACACCCGCCCCGCCGGGCCGGGACGACGAGTTCTTCGGCCTTTCCTTCCCCGACGAAGCCGACCAGATGCGGGCGCTCAAGTCCGTCGCCAAAACCGGCCTGCCCATCGTCGTCCATGCCGAAAGCGCGCAACTGCTGGCTTTAGCCGAAGCGGACCTTGCCGGCGCCGACCTTGGCCATGTCGATGCCCACCTCGCCTCCCGTCCGGCCCTCTGCGAGGCTGTGGCGGTGGCAAAACTGCTCACCATGAATATGGAAGCGCAGGCGCGGCTTCACATCGCCCACGTCA
>CAKTFF010000198.1 GCA_934553185.1 uncultured Devosia sp. | reverse complement strand
GAACAGGTCGACGGCATGGACGTGCGCATGGTTTATGATGCCGCCAAGCGCGCCATCGAGCATGCGCGCTCCGGCAACGGCCCGTTCATTCTTGAAATGCTGACCTATCGCTATCGCGGCCACTCCATGTCCGACCCGGCCAAGTACCGCTCCAAGGACGAAGTGACCAAGTACCGCCAGGAGCGCGACCCGATCGAACAGGTCAAGGCGCGTCTTCTCGAGGGCGGCTTCCAAAGCGAGGAAGACCTCAAGAAGATCGAAAACGAGATCCGCGCCATCGTCACCGAAGCCGCAGATTTCGCCACCAACGACTCCGAGCCCGATCCTGCCGAGCTCTGGACCGACATCACCATCAGCGCCTGAGGCACCCATGAGCATTCTGCTCGGCGTCATCATGCTGTTTGCCCTGCTGACGTTGGCAATCGCCATCATGCAGGCAGTCGCCATGGTACGCCTGGCGCCGGCGGGCGAACATCTTGCCGGCTTCATGCCGCTGGGCTGGTGGAAGTTTCGCCAGCTCGAACGCAAGGCCGGGCCGGCGGCAGCGGAAAAGTTCAATATCTACAAGCGCGCTGTTATTGCCTTTCTCGTGTTTCTCCTGATGGGCCTCGTGCTCAGTGTCTGGTCGATCAACCGAACACAGCCCGCTGCCGACCTCGCCTTCAACATCGATTTCAGCCGCGCGGCCACAATGCCCGGCACCCTTATTTTGGAGAGCTGATATGCCTCAAATCCTGATGCCCGCGCTGTCGCCGACCATGGAAGAAGGCAAGCTGAGCAAGTGGCTTGTTAAAGTCGGTGATACGGTCAAGTCCGGCGATGTGCTGGCCGAGATCGAAACCGACAAGGCGACCATGGAAGTCGAATCGGTGGACGAAGGTACGGTTACCGAACTGATGATCGACGAGGGCACCGAGGGCGTGAAGGTCAACACGCCCATCGCCATGGTGCTGGGCGAAGGCGAAGAAGTGGGCGAGGGCAACCGGCCGGCCGCTCAGGTCTCGACCTCGGACCCCGAAGGTCAGTCGCCCGTGGTCGCCACCACGCATGCCGAGCCCAAGTCGTCCTCTGCCGACGCACCAAAGGTCGCCGCGCAGAACGACCCTGACCTTCCCGAAGGCGTCGAGATGGTGGAAATGACCGTCCGCCAGGCGCTCAACGAAGCCATGGCCGAGGAACTGCGTCGCGACAAAGACGTGTTCATCATGGGTGAGGAGGTCGCCGAATATCAGGGCGCCTACAAGATCACCCAGAACCTGCTGCAGGAATTTGGCCCCGAGCGCGTGATCGACACCCCCATCACCGAGCACGGCTTTGCCGGCCTCGCCGTGGGCGCCGCCTTTGCCGGCCTCAAGCCAATCGTCGAATTCATGACCTGGAACTTTGCCATGCAGGCAATCGACCAGATCATCAACTCGGCAGCCAAGCAGCTTTATATGTCGGGCGGGCAGGTCACCGCACCCATGGTGTTCCGTGGACCCAACGGCGCGGCCGCCCGCGTCGGCGCCCAGCACTCACAGGACTATTCGGCATGGTACAGCTCGGTGCCGGGCCTCACCGTCATCGCGCCCTATAGCGCGGCTGACGCCAAGGGCCTGCTCAAGGCCGCTATCCGCTCGCCAAACCCGGTCGTGTTCCTCGAAAACGAAATCCTTTATGGCTCCACGGGCCTCGTGCCCAAGATGGACGATTTCGTGCTGCCCATCGGCAAGGCCCGCATTGCGCGCGAGGGCAAGGACGTCACCATCGTGTCCTTCTCGATGGGCATGCGCTACGCCACCCAGGCGACCGAAAAGCTGGTCGGTGCAGGACTCGACGTGGAACTGATCGACCTGCGCACCCTTCGCCCGCTCGACATCGACACGGTGATCGAGTCGGTGAAGAAGACCGGGCGCCTTGTGACGGTGGAAGAAGGCTGGCCGCAGAACGGCATTGGCGCCGACATCTCGGCCCGCGTCATGGAACAGGCCTTCGACTACCTCGATGCCCCGGTGATGCGTGTCACCGGCAAGGACGTTCCCATGCCCTATGCCGCCAACCTCGAAAAGCTGGCTTTGCCCAACGTCGATGAAGTGATCGCGGCGGTGAACGCCGTGACCTACCGGAGCTAGCCGTCATGGCAAAAGTGCCAGCGGCAGAACTGAACCAGCTAACCTGGGCCGTGTTCTGGCGCTTCATGCTGCTGAGTATCGTTGTGACGATCATCGCATCCTTCCTTACCGGTTTTGTGCTTGGCTTTATCTGGGCAATGATGGGTGCAGACTATTCAAGCCCGACGGCCCTTTTTTGGTACCAAGCAATTGGATTCATTGCTGGGTGGGGCGCATCCTTTCTGGTGTTAAGGCTTGTGCTGCGTCACTTGGTCGAAAAGAAAATCGGCGGGTTCATCATCCTGCCGCTGTCCATGATCGTGGCTGAAGAAAAAATTACACCATCACCGAGTTTCCAAACCAACGCTGTGAGCGAGGCTTAGAATGCCGATCAATATCACCATGCCGGCGCTCTCTCCGACGATGGAAGAGGGCAAGCTTGCCAAGTGGCACGTCAAGGAAGGCGACACGGTTTCCTCCGGTGACGTGATCGCCGAAATCGAGACCGACAAGGCGACCATGGAAGTGGAAGCCGTGGACGAGGGCAAAATCGGCAAGATCATGGTTGCCGAAGGCACTGAATCCGTGAAGGTCAATGCCGTCATTGCCGTGCTGCTGCAGGAAGGCGAAGCGGCCGATGCTCCAGCGGCGGCACAGCCTGAGGCGGCAAAGCAGGACGCACCCGAGGCTGACCAATCCAAAGCCGAGCCCCCAAGTGGCGACGCTGGTACCCTGCAGTACGACAAGGGAACATCGACCACCTCCACCGAACCGGTGAATGCAAGCCAATCGACGGCGCCGCAATCTAGTGCAGCCAAGGCCGCCCCTGCGCCGCAGAGCACGGGCGAAAGCGCCGGCAAGACCTTTGCGTCGCCGCTTGCCCGGCGCCTGGCCAAGGAAGCCGGTCTCGACCTTTCGGCTATCGCCGGATCTGGTCCGCGTGGCCGCGTGGTGAAGTCTGACGTCGAAGCTGCTAAATCCGGCAAGGCTCCGCTCAAGGCTGCGTCGTCTGCCGCTTCGGCACCGTCCAGCGCTGCTGCCGCGCCATCGGGCGCTGCCCCCACGGGCATGACCAAGGCGCAGGTTCTGGCGCTGTTCGAGGAAGGCTCCTACGAGCTCGTGCCCAATGACGGCATGCGCAAGGTCGTGGCCGCACGCCTCACCGAATCCAAGCAGACCGTGCCGCATTTCTACCTGACGCTCGATTGCAAGATCGACGCGCTGCTGGCCGCACGCGAACAGATCAACGGCGCTGCGCCCAAGTCCAAGGACGGCAAGCCTGAATTCAAGCTGTCGGTCAATGACTTCGTGATGAAGGCCTGGGCCGTGGCGCTGCAGCGCGTGCCCATGGCCAATGCCACCTGGGCCGGCGACTCCATCCTCTACCACAAGCGAAGCGACGTGGCTGTAGCCGTGGCGGTGCCGGGTGGTCTCTTCACCCCCGTGGTGCGGTCGGCCGACACCAAGACGCTTCGCCAGATCTCCGAAGAGGTCAAGGACCTGGCAGGTCGCGCGAAGTCGAAAAAGCTTGCACCCCACGAATATCAGGGCGGCGCCTCCTCGGTGTCCAACCTGGGTATGTTCGGCATTAAGCAGTTCTCGGCGGTGATCAACCCGCCCCACGGAACCATTCTGGCCGTCGGCGCGGGCGAAGAGCGCGTTTATGCCGAAGCCGGCCAGGTCAAGGTCGCCAACTTCATGACCGTGACCCTGTCTTGCGACCACCGCGCCGTTGATGGCGCGCTTGGCGCTGAACTGCTGGGCGTGTTCAAGGGCCTGATCGAAAACCCCGTAATGATGCTGGCGTGAGGAGTTGGCAGATGACCCTTCGGCATCTCTTTTTATTGCTTGCTTTTCTTGTGCCTAGTGTTCCATCGCAGGCCATCGAGATCGATGATGACCTCGGGGAACTGGTCGACCAGTTTCAGGCGACGAGCCCCGATGCGGCGAAGCAGTACCTGGCCGATTACACGGTGTTGGTGAAGCTGGGGCAGGTCGATAGCAGCATTGGCGAGCTGATGCCGATCTCATCTGTCGCCGTTCTGTACTTCGCGGGCAATGGCACCGTGCTTGGCTGGTCGAGCAAGAGCGAAAGGGTCGAGAAGGGGCGTTGGATCGTTGATGCACGCAGCGGGCAAAACGAGGTTTGTCTGATTTTTCCGGAAGGGCAGGGCAAGGGCGTTTGCACGATCCTCTCGCGCAATGACCGACGTATCACGGAAAGCACCAGGGGTAACCCGTTCAACCTCAAGGCGGAGCAACCCGCGCCCTTCGAGCTGGGGAATTCGGGCGTGTCATTGCGTGAGATCGCGACCCAGCTTGGTCTCTGACCGAAAAAGACCAGTCTCGCCTATGGCGACAGCCCTAGGCAGGGCTGTGCCCAGGCTCGATTACAGCCAACCAGTCCATGCAGGGCACGTAGCCCGCTTACAAAATCTCGGAGTCTCAAATGGCTGACCAATACGACCTTCTCGTCATCGGCGCCGGCCCGGGCGGCTATGTCGCGGCTATTCGCGGCGCCCAGCTGGGGATGAAGGTTGCCATTGTCGAGCGCGAGCACATGGCCGGCATCTGCTCGAACTGGGGCTGCATTCCCACCAAGGCCCTGCTGCGGTCAGCCGAAATCTACGGCCATATGAGCCACGCCAAGGACTATGGCCTGACGGCCGAAAAGTTCGGCTTCGACATGGACGGCGTGGTCAAACGCTCGCGCGCCATCGCCGCGCAGATGAACAATGGCGTTCAGTTCCTGATGAAGAAGAACAAGGTCGACATCATCTGGGGCGAGGCCACCATCGCCAAGCCCGGCGAGATCAAGGTCGGCCCGATCAGCAAGCCGATCGTGCAGCCGCAGGGTCCGGTGCCCAAGAA
>CAKTFF010000197.1 GCA_934553185.1 uncultured Devosia sp. | reverse complement strand
CTAATCGACGCACCTTTCCGTAACCCAAGATAGGCTTGAAGCTGGGGGAAGAGGGCTACTGCGGGTTGGGTCGGCCCGGCAAAATCGGGTAAGCTTTGTAGCTTAGCTGTAGATTCGCCTGTCTTTGCCCTTGTGTGGGTAGACGAAGAAGATGCAGGAGCAATATGGTTCGGGGCGCCGGAAATGGCCGGCGACGGAACTTGGCGCCCAGGCAGACGCTTTGGGCTTGAGCTACTTACCTTGCAGATGGACGGACATGAAACAGATTTTGGTGACTGGTGGATGCGGCTTTATCGGACGTTACGTCACCCAGGAACTGATCGAGCATGGTTATAATGTTCGCATCCTCGACAGCCTGATCGATCAGGTCCATGGCGATGCCGCCGCTGCCGTACCAGCTGGCGCCGAGGTGATCCGCGCCGACGTCCGGGACAAGGGCGCCGTCACAGAAGCGCTTGCGGGCGTCGATGGCGTCATTCACCTGGCAGCCGAAGTCGGCGTCGGCCAGTCCATGTATGAAATCGCCCGCTATGTGGGCGGCAATGACCTCGGCACGGCCGTGCTGCTGGAAGCCATGATCGGCACGCCGATCAAGAAGGTGGTCGTTGCCTCGTCCATGAGCGTTTACGGCGAAGGGCTGTACCAGAACGACAGCGGCGTCCTTTCCGCTTCGGCACGCCGCCGCCCGTCCGACATCAAGGCCGGCAACTGGGACCCCAAGGGCGCAAACGGTGAGCATCTGGTGCCGGTGCCCACCGACGAGCACAAGCCGGTCGATCTGGCGTCCATCTATGCGCTGACCAAATATGCGCAGGAGCGGCAGGTGCTGATTTTCGGCGAAGCCTACAACGTAGATGCCGTGGCGCTGCGCCTGTTCAACGTGTTTGGCCCCGGCCAGGCGCTGTCCAACCCTTATACCGGCGTTCTAGCCAATTTTGCCGCGCGCCTGATCAACGGGCAGCAACCGACGATTTTCGAGGACGGTCGGCAGAAGCGCGACTTCGTGCATGTGCGCGATGTGGCGCGGGCCTTCCGGCTGGCGCTGGAGCAGCAATCGGCCGCCGGCCATGTGATCAATATCGGTTCGGGCAATGCCTATGCCATTGCCGACATCGCCACCATGCTGGCCGGCGCCATGGGCGTGCCGCAGCTTGGGCCCGAAATCATGGGCAAGGCGCGCTCGGGCGATATCCGCAACTGCTTTGCCGATATCGGCAAGGCCCGCGAACTGCTTGGCTTCGAGCCGCAGTTCCGCCTTGAGGACACGCTGGGCGAAGTGGCCGAGTGGGTGCGTGAAGCGCAGGCCGTGGACCGTGGCGCCGAGATGCGCCGCCAGCTCGAAGAGCGAGGCCTGGTATCATGAGCCAAGCACACCCCGATCACGGGCCGATCGTTGTCACCGGGGGCGCCGGGTTCATCGGCTCGAACCTGGCCGATGCGCTGCTGTCGGACGGGCACAAGGTTACCGTGTTCGACAATCTCAGCCGCGGCGGCGTCCGCCACAACCTCGACTGGCTGGAAAGCCGCCATGGCGACCGGCTGACCGTCCTCATTGCCGACGTTCGCGACGGGGGGGCGGTTGAGCGGGCGCTGGCCGATGCCGGTGCGGTGTTTCACCTGGCCGCGCAAACGGCAGTGACGACGAGCCTTCTCGATCCATCCGAGGATTTCGAAATCAATGCCCGCGGCACGTTCAACGTGCTTGAAGGGGTGCGCAAGGCCGGCAACAAGGCGCCAGTGATCTTTGCCAGCACCAACAAGGTGTATGGTGACCTGGGCGATCTGCGCATGGTGGAGCTGGACGGCCGCCATGCTCCGGCCGACGAGCTGGTGCGGGCGCGTGGCATCAACGAGGATCGCAAGCTCGACTTCTGCACGCCCTATGGGTGCTCGAAAGGCGTCGCGGACCAGTATGTGCTCGACTATGCGCGCTCCTATGACCTGCCCACGGCCGTTTTGCGCATGAGCTGCATCTATGGTCCCCGTCAGTTCGGCACCGAAGACCAGGGCTGGGTCGCCCATTTCCTCATCCGGGCGCTGCGCGGCGAAACCATCACCATTTTTGGTGACGGCAAACAGGTACGCGACGTTTTGCATGTGCGTGATGCCGTGGCCGCCTATCGCGCCATCCTGGCCAATATCCAAAACGTCAAAGGGCGCGCCTTCAACCTGGGTGGGGGGCCGCGCAATGCGGTCAGCCTCAACATGGTGCTGCGCGAGATCGAGCAGATCGTCCAAAAAGGCACGGTGATCGAGCGCAGTGACTGGCGCGAGGGCGACCAGCTGTATTTCGTGGCCGAAACCAGCCGCCTTGAAGCCGAGCTGGGCTGGAATGCCAGTGTGGGCTGGCGCGACGGCCTGCGTGATCTGGCCCAGTGGCTGGAAAGCGGCGAGGCCGGGCCCCGGCTGAGTGCACGGGCGAGCGCATGAGGGTTGGCATAGAGGGCTCGGGCGCAACAGGAACCGCTTACCAAGACCACCGTGAAGGGGCCGGCCATGTGCTGATGACGCTGGATGCCGTTGGCGGCGTCTGGCGCTATGCCATGGACCTGGCCGAAGGGCTTGGGCTGCTGGGCTATCGGTTCACCTTTGCCGGCTTTGGCCCGCGTCCGTCGGGGGCGCAGCAGCGTGAAGCCGAGGCGCTTGGGCGCGTTGTCTGGTTTGATGCGCCGCTTGACTGGACGGCGGGGCACGAGAGCGAACTGGACGTCGTTCCTGAGCTGTTGCGCGCCCTTGTGACCGACAGCGACATCGACATGGTGCATCTCAATCTGCCGTCGCAGGCCTGCGGGCTGGTGCTGCCCGTGCCGGTGCTGGTGGTGTCCCATTCCTGCGTCGTCACCTGGTTTGCCGCCGTGCGGCAAAGCGCGGTACCGCCCGATTGGCAATGGCAGTTCCGGCGCAATCGCCAAGGGCTTGATGGGGCTAATCTTGTGCTGGCGCCGAGCAGGGCGCATGCGGCAATGCTGGTCGACAGCTATGGGCCGATCGCAAATCTTGACGTCGTGTATAACGGCGCCCGGCCGGTGGCGGGGAGCGCCGACAAGACGAATGTCGTGTTTGCCGCGGGACGCTGGTGGGACGAAGGCAAGAATGGCGCCGTGCTCGATGCAGCAGCGGGCCAGGCAAGCTGGCCGGTGGTCATGGCCGGCTCGGTGCGCGGCCCCAACGGGCAGCAGTTCACCATCGCCAATGCCCAAGCGCTTGGTGAGTTGGCGCATGGCGAAATCCTTCAACGCATGAGCGAAGCGGCGATTGTGGCATCGCCGTCGATTTATGAGCCTTTTGGCCTGGCGCCGCTCGAGGCTGCACAGGTGGGGGCGGCGCTGGTGCTTGCCGATATTCCGACCTATCGAGAATTGTGGAACGACGCTGCGCTGTTTGCCCCGGCCAATGATGTCGACCTTTTTGCCGAGGCATTGAACCGGCTGGCGGGCGATGCTGCCTTGCGGCAGGAATTGTCGACACGTGCGCAAAAGCGTGCGGCCGAGTACACGCTGGAGCGGCAGGCCCGGTCCATGCAGGCGGTGTATGACCGCGTTCGTGGCGTCCGCGCCCTTGAGTTTGCGTGAGGCGCCGATGCGATTTATTTTCTATACCCATTCCCTCGTCTCAGACTGGAACCATGGCAATGCCCATTTCCTGCGTGGGGTGATGCGTGACCTGGTGCGGCGCGGCCACGAGGCGCTGGCGCTCGAACCCGAAGGCGCCTGGAGCCGGCAGAACCTGCTGGAGACACAGGGCGAAGCGGCCATTGCGCGCTTTGCCGAGGATTTCCCCGAGTTGCGCTCGCAAAGCTATGGGGCCGATTTCGACCACGCAGCGGCGCTCGACGGCGCCGACGTTGTTGTGGTGCATGAATGGACTGAGCCGGCGCTAGTGGCCAAGATCGGGCAGTTGCGCCGCGACGGGGCCGAATGGACTTTGCTGTTTCATGACACCCATCACCGCGCCGTTTCGGCGGAGGGCGATATCGCGGGTCTGACCCTTGTCGATTATGACGGCGTTCTGGCCTTTGGCGAAACGCTGCGCGAGCGCTATCTCCAAGCCGGCTGGGGCAAGCAGGTGTTTACCTGGCACGAAGCGGCCGACGACGCGCTGTTTCACCCCATGCCGAAAATCGCGCGCGAGCATGACCTGATCTGGATCGGCAACTGGGGCGACGACGAGCGCAGTGCCGAGATCGACCAGTTCCTGATCCAGCCTGCGGCAGCTTTGGGTCTGGACGGAACGGTGCGCGGGGTGCGCTACCCGGCCCACGCCATCGACGCGGTGCGCCAGGCTGGCCTTGATTATGGCGGCTGGATCGCCAATGCCGATGCGCCCAAGGCTTTTGCCCGCCATCGGGTGACCGTCCATATCCCCCGGCGGCCCTATGTGCAGTCGCTGCCCGGCATTCCCACCATCCGCATGTTCGAGGCCCTGGCCTGCGGCATTCCGCTGATCAGCGCCCCCTGGAGCGACAGCGAAAAGCTGTTCCGAGCGGGACAAGACTTCCTGTTTGCCGCCGATGGCGCCCAGATGCAGCGGCTGCTCCGCGATGTGATGGGCGATCCGGCGATCGGCGAGGACCTGGCCGCAAGTGGGCGCGAAACCATTCTGGCGCGCCATACCTGCCGCCATCGTGTGGATGAACTGCTGGAAATCCTGGGCCAGGTGGGCAGCGCCCGCGTTCTGCAGAAACTCGATGCCGGAAAGGCTGCGCAATGAAGATCGCTTTTTACGGCTCAAGCCTCCTGTCGGCCTATTGGAACGGCGCCGCGACCTATTACCGGGGCATGCTGCGGGCGCTGAGCGAGAAGGGCTACGACATCACCTTCTATGAGCCCGATGTGTATGACCGGCAAAAGAACCGCGACATCGAGCCGCCCGACTGGTGCAAGGTCGTGGTTTATGAGGGCACGGTCGACGCGCTCAAGCATGTTGCCCAGAAGGCGGGCGATGCCGACATCGTGGTCAAGGCCAGTGGGGTGGGCTTCGAGGACGACCTGCTGCTCGACCAGGTGCTGCGCGCTG
>CAKTFF010000196.1 GCA_934553185.1 uncultured Devosia sp. | reverse complement strand
GCTTGGGCGCCAGCACCCGCGCGAGCGCGGCGCGGCGGCCTTCGCCGCCCGACAGGTTCTTGGGGTTTTCGGCGCCTGTGAGGCCAAGCGAGCTTAAAAGATATTGCGCGCGATATTCATCGTCGCCCGGTCCAAGCCCTGCCTCCACATAGGCCAGCGTCGTCGCATAGGCCGAAAGGTCAGGCTCCTGGGGCAGGTAGCGCAGGGTGGCGCTGGGCTCAACGAACCGCACGCCACCATCATGGACCACATCGCCCGCCGCGATCTTGAGCAGGGTCGATTTGCCCGAGCCGTTGCGGCCCACCAGCGCGATGCGCTGGCCGGGGGACACAATGATTTCGGCGCTTTCCAGAAGGCGGGTGCCGCCAAAGGTCAGCTGGATATTCTGAAGCGAAAGAAGGGGTGCTGCGGCCATGGGGCGGATAGATCATAGCAAGCGGGCAAAGAAAAGACCGGTCAGGACGTTGAGGATCCTGACCGGTCCGGGGAGACGGTAGCAGCAAGCCCCCGTCGTCCAGTTGGCATCGCGGGCAAGCCTCGCGTCACCGATGAACAAACCATAGGGGCTTTTAATATGACTGTCTAGATCATATTTGAGAAAGCGCCGGTGCAGGCGCGTGGGGCGGCTCCATGACGGCCTCAAAGGTCGTGATGCCCAGGCGATCGCGGATCGAGCGCTTCTTGCTGGCGAGATCGGCAATGGTGTAGCTGGCCAGAACATCAAAGAACGCTCCCAGCGCCTCGCGCAGCGCGCCGTTGAGGTCGCATTCGCCGATCAGCGGGCAATCGGCGCCTTCCTCGAAACATTCCGCGAGGGCGAAGTTTTCTTCGGTCAAGCGAATGGTGTCGAGCAGGGTGATTTCCTCGGCCTTGCGCCCGAGCTTGATGCCGCCACGCCGGCCACGCACCGTCGCCAGCAGACCATTTTCCACCAGCGGCTTAATTAGCTTGAACAGAAACAGCTCGGAAATGTTGTAGGCCTTGGCGATATCGGCCACCCGGCTCAAGCCCGGATCATTCACGGCGCAATAGACCAGGGTGCGAATGGCATAGTTGGATTGGCGCGTCAGTCTCACGTTTGCTCTTTCTGCGGCAGCGAGTGTTAGCGCTAACTTATAACCATTCTAAAGAATGTCAACCAAACCTGATCAGGTCGTTCATGTTTGCCTAATTGTTACCGCAGCCGCCTGCCGGGCTGTGGTGACGATGAAGGTTGTTATGAACGTGGCGCTCATCAGCAGCACGATGGTGGGTGCCGGGGCGCTGTCGAGAAAGAAGCTGAGATAGATCCCGAGGAGCGAACAGCTCACCGACACGGCCACCGCGATCATCATCATGGGCGCAAAGCGCTTGCTCCACAAAAAGGCGATGGCGCCCGGCGCCACCAGCAGCGCGATCACCAGAACGATGCCCACGGCGGTCAGCGCCGCGACGATGGTCAGCGACAGCAGCGCCAACAACCCATAATGCAGCCAGCGGACCGGCAGGCCGATAGCGCCTGCCTGCTGCGGATCGAAGCAGAAAAGCAGCAGGTCGCGCCATTTCGCCAGCACGATGGCGGTGACCACGAGCGAAATGATCCCGGTCTGCCACAGGTCGGCAATGCCGACGCCCAGAATGTCGCCAAACAGGATATGGTCGAGATGCACATCGGTCTGGATGGAGGTGTAAAGAACGATGCCGAGGCCAAAAAGGCCGGCAAACACCACGCCCATCACCGTATCTTCCTTGATGCGCGAGTTCTCGCGCAGAAAGCCCACCGAAAGCGCGCACAGCATGCCTGCGCCGAAGGCGCCAATGCCCAGCGGCAGGCCGGCAATGTAGGCCAGCACCACGCCGGGCAACACGGCATGGGAAATGGCATCGCCCATCAGCGACCAGCCCTTGAGCACGAGAAAGCAGCTCAGCAGCGCCGTGGGCACCGACACCAAAACGGCGATCAGCATGGCCTGGGTCATGAAGGGAAAGCTGAACGGCCAAAGGGCATAGGTCCAGAGCGTGTTCATGCCTCTGCTCCCAGCCGGGCCCTGCGCCGCGCGGCCAGCATGCCGTGCTTGGGCGCAAAGAGGAACGCGAGGAGGAATACCGCCGTCTGCAATACGACGATCACCCCGCCGGTTGCGCCATCGAGGAAAAACGAAAGGTAGGCGCCGACCAGCGACGACAGGGTGCCGATGGCGATGGCGAGGATCACCAGCCGCCCGAAGCGGTCGGTCAGAAGGTAGGCCGTTGCCCCGGGCGTCACCACCATGGCGATCACGAGGAACGCGCCCACGGTTTGCATCGCCGCCACGGTGCAGGCGGCGAGGAGCGTGAAGAACACCGCGCGCAGCAGCGGCGGGTTGAGGCCGATGGAGCGGGCATGGGACTCGTCGAAAAAGGTGACCAGCAGATCCTTCCAGATCACCAGCATTACCCCGAGCGTCACCACGGCGATGATGACCAGTTGCATGGTGTCCTCGGGCGTCACGGCCAGGATGTTGCCCAGCACGATGGTCTGGATGTTGACCGAGGTGGGCGACAGCGAAATCATGAACAGGCCCAGCCCGAAAAAGGCGGTGAAGATCAGCCCGATCACGGCGTCTTCCTTGAGCTTGGTTCTTTGGCTGAGAAACAGCATGGCCCCTGCCGCCAGCCCGCCGGAGAAAAAGGCGCCCACGGAAAAGGGCAGGCCCAGCATATAGGCGCCGGCGACGCCCGGCACGATCGAGTGCGATAGCGCATCGCCGATCAGCGACCAGCCTTTGAGCATCAGATAGGCTGAAAGGAAGGCGCAGACGCCTCCCACCAGGGCCGAGACCCAGATGGCGTTGATCATGTAGCCGTAGTTGAACGGCAGCAGCAGGGTTTCGATCATCCAACCCGGTCCGACTGCTTGTGGCTCATGCGGCCTTTTTCGCCATACATGACCAAAGGGCGCTCATCGTCGGTCAACACCGAAAGGTGCCGCGGGTCGTCGTCGTCATGGAGGCCCGCCCCGGCCAGCACGAAATGGCGCAACGCGCCGCCAAAGGTTTCTTCCAGCCACTCGCGGGTGAAGATGTCTTCGGTCGGTCCCGAAGCGATCACCGTGCCCTTGACCAGAACGGTGCGGTCGCAGAATTCGGGCACGGAGCCCAGATTGTGGGTCGAAACCAGCATGACCTTGCCCTCGTCGCGCAGACCACGCAGCAACTCGACAATGGCATCCTCGGTCTTGACGTCGACGCCGGTAAACGGCTCGTCGAGAAGGATGACCTGCCCCTCCTGCGCGAGGGCGCGCGCAAGAAACACGCGCTTTTTCTGCCCCCCGGACAACTCGCCGATCTGGCGATGGCGGAATGGGAGCATGCTGACGCGTTCGAGGGCGGAGGTGACCATGTCGCGGTCGGTTTTGTTCGGGCGGCGCAGCATGCCCATATGGCCATAGCGCCCCATCATCACCACGTCTTCCACCAGAACCGGGAAGTTCCAGTCCACGTCTTCCGATTGCGGCACATAGGCGACGAGGTTGCGCTTGAGTGCCGCCCTGCCCCCGACACCAAGGATGTTTACCGACCCCGATGCCAGCGGCACAAAGCCCATGATGGCCTTGAACAGGGTCGACTTGCCCGAGCCGTTGACGCCCACCAGCGCGGTGATCGAGCCGCGCGGAATGGTGAAGCTGGCATGTTTGATGGCGGTGTTGCCATTACGATAGCTGACAGTGATGTCGCGGACCTCAAGGCCCGGCGCGGCGTCATTCATTGGCTCAGGCCCTCGACAATGGTGGTGGCGGTGACGCGCAGCAGATCGAGATAGGTGGGCACCGTTCCGTCCGCCTCGGAGAGGGAATCCACATACAGCACCCCGCCATAGGCAATGCCGGTTTCCCGCGCGACCTGCTCGGCGGGCTTGGGGGAAATGGTGGATTCCGAGAAAATCACCGGCACCTGGTTTTCGCGCACCGCATCGATCAGTAGACGCACCTGCTGGGGCGTGCCCTGCTGGTCGGCATTGATGGGCCAGAGGTAGAGCTCGCGCAGGCCGAAGTCACGCGCCAGGTAGCTGAAGGCGCCTTCCGAGGTCGCCAACCAGCGCTTCTCGGGCGGCACCTGGTCGAGCGCGGCACGCAGCGGCGCCACCGTCTCGGTGATCTGCTCGCCATAGGCGAGCGCATTGCGGTTGTAGATCGCCTCATTGGCGGGATCGGCCGACACCAGCGCCGCCCTGATGTTTTCGACATAAAGCAGCGCATCGGTGGGCGACATCCAGGCATGGGGGTTGGGCCGGCCCTCATAGGGTCCAGCGCCGATGCCCATCGGCTCGATGCCTTGGGTCACCACGGCCGAAGGGACATCGCCGATATTGGTCAGGAACTGCTCGAACCATTGTTCGAGATTGAGCCCATTCCAGAGAAGCAGGTCGGCGCCGTCGGTGGCGATCAGGTCGCCTGGCGTTGGCTGGTAATTATGGATCTCGGCGCCCGGCTTGGTGATCGAGACGACCTCAGCGGCGTCACCGGCAACATTGCGGGCCATGTCGGCGATGATGGTGAAGGTGGTTACGACCTTGATGCGGTCCTGTGCGGCTGCAGGGGCCAGCAGCACGGCAAGAGCGGAAAGAGCAAACAACAGGCGACGCATCAGGCACTCCGGCTCAGCTGATGCGGGCAAACCTAGTGCAATTGCAAATCATTCGCAAGAGCGCGTCAGTGATCAGGATCATCGAAGTCGAGGCTTTCATTGTCCGGCTCGACGTAACCGGCGCGCTGCAGATAGTCGCGCAGGATGCGGTTGATCGCGTCATTGCGGCTCAGCGTGCCCGCTTCGGGGTCCTCGTGGGCGACGATGAAGCGGTCCAGCCCGGCAATGAGATCGCTGTCGAGATCGGGCAAGGGGCTGAGATCGGGCGTGGGCTGCATGGTGGTCTCGAATTGCTGAGGCCCACAGATAACCGACAGGGCGCCTGCCGGTTCCGGCAAGTTCCCCCAAGCGTCTAGTTGTCGTTGAAACGGCGGCGGTACTCGCTGGCGAGAAACACCACAAGGAGGGCAAACACCGCGCCGA
>CAKTFF010000195.1 GCA_934553185.1 uncultured Devosia sp. | reverse complement strand
GTATCAAGCAGCCCCTCCTCGAGGTCGAACTGCCAGCTGCGGTTCTGCTTGGCCATCAAACGCCGCTGCAGCTTGTTGGCAAGCCGCGCCACCGCGCCGGCAAGGTTTTCCAGCTGCTTGTCGAGCAGCGCGCGCAGTTGATCAAGCTCGTCGGGCGGGCAAAGGTCTGCGGCCTTGACGATCTCGTCGAACTTGGTGGTGAACACCTTGTAGTTGAACTGATTGGAAAGCTGCGTGCCGCCATCCTTGGCCGGCGGCGGCATGGGCGCGTCTTCGCCGGCATCGGCCTGGGCGTCCTCATCGGTGTCGGCCATATCCGACTCGATGCCTTCGACATCGCCGGTTTCCTCCGAGTCGCCGGCCTGTTCGTCGTCCTGGCTGTCTTCGGATTCGTTTTCGCCCTCGCCCTGTTCGGGCGCCTTGTCCGAGCTGTCGCCGCCTTCGGGCTCCTGGTCCTCGTCGGCTTCTTCGTCCGAGGCGTCGGGGTCTTCCAGTTCGCTTTCCGGCACGAGGTTGAGGTCGCGCAGCAGCGCCTTGGCGACCTTGCTGAACTCGTCCTGGTCCTCGAACCGGGTCAGCAGTTGGTCGAGCGACTTGCCCCCCTTGCTTTCGATTTCGGCGCGCCACAAATCCACCAGCGCATGACCTGATGGCGGCACCGGCACCCCCGCGAGCTTTTCGCGCAGCAGCAGGCCCAGCGCTTCGGCGATGGGCGCATCGCCCTTGTCGCTGACCTCGGCAAAATTGGCGCGGAACAGCCGGTCTTCCAGCATCTCGCCGATATTGCCCACCATGCCGGGCATGCGCACGCAGCCCAACGCCTCGACGCGCGCCTGTTCCAGAGCGTCAAAGGCCGCGCGGGCAATTGGGTCCATGGGCGCCCGCTTGCGATGGGCGTCAGGGTCGTGGCTGGCGAGCCGCATGGCCATGGCGTCGCCCTGTCCGCGGGCAATGGCGACGTCGCGCCGGGTGGGCAGGCGAGGCAGATTGGCCAGCCGCGCCTTGTCCGACGTGAGCAGCGGCCGATCAGCCGTAAACGTCACTTCAAGCTCGGCCTTGCCGCCGATGGCGCGCACCGTTGCCCCCATGGCCGACTTGAACGCCTGGGTCTGGTCGGGCCGATTGGCCTTGCTGCGCGGTGGTTGTGCCATGGTCTACCGGTTCAGTGCCCGCGACCCCATGGT
Organism: uncultured Devosia sp.; assembly: GCA_934553185.1. GTDB lineage: Bacteria > Pseudomonadota > Alphaproteobacteria > Rhizobiales > Devosiaceae > Devosia. The sequence continues at coordinate 3,852 of CAKTFF010000195.1, read as the reverse complement.
TCGACAAGCTCACCATGAGGTCTACGAACGATCGCAGAAAACACAGTAGGCCTCATGGTGAGCTTGTCGAACCACGAGGCCGTGCAATGGCGTTTACGCCGTCACCGCCAGATTTGCGGAAGACTCCGGCAGGTCTTCGCCGAACACGCGCTGGTAGAATTCGGCCACAACCGGGCGCTCCAGCTCGTCGCATTTATTGAGAAAGGTCAGGCGGAACGAGAAGCCCACATCGCCGCCAAAGATCTGGGCGTTTTCGGCCCAGGTGATCACCGCGCGCGGGCTCATCACCGTGGAAAGATCCCCATTGATGAAGGCCTGCCGGGTCAGGTCGGCCAGCCGCACCATGTTGGACAGGAGCTTCTTGCCCTTCTCGGTCTCGCCATAGGCTTTGTTCTTGGCCTGGACGATGCCCACTTCCTTGTCATGAGGCAGGTAGTTGAGCGTGGTGACCAGGCTCCAGCGGTCCATCTGGCCCTGGTTGATCTGCTGGGTGCCGTGGTAAAGCCCCGATGTATCGCCCAGCCCGATCGTGTTGGTGGTTGAAAACAGCCGGAACGCCGGATGGGGCACGATGACCCGGTTCTGGTCGAGCAGCGTCAGCCGGCCCGCAACTTCCAGCACGCGCTGGATCACGAACATCACATCCGGACGGCCGGCATCGTATTCGTCGAACACCAGCGCCACATAGTTCTGCACCGCCCAGGGCAGGATGCCGTCGCGGAACTCGGTGACCTGCTTGCCGTCCTTGAGGACGATGGCGTCCTTGCCCACCAGGTCGATACGCGACACGTGGCTATCGAGATTGACGCGCACCAGCGGCCAGTTGAGCCGTGCCGCCACCTGCTCGATATGGGTCGATTTGCCCGTGCCATGGTAGCCCTGCACCATGACGCGGCGGTTGAAGGCAAAACCCGCCAGGATCGCCAGCGTCGTGTTGCGGTCGAACAGGTAATCGGGATCAACCGGCGGCACGTGCGAATTGGCTTCGGTGTAGCCTGGCACCATCATGTCCGAATCGATGCCGAACAGCTCCCGTGCCGAATATTGGGTGTCGGGCAGATTGGTGTAGTCGGTCATGGCGTGGCTCTTGGAAGGGAACGAGGCGGGCGTGATCTTTGGTGGGCTCTATAGCAGGGTTGTGCAGGTGACGGTAGCCACCGGCACGGGGTGGCTATTTCGCCACGAACCCGGCCTTCTTGAGGTGCGAATAGGCCGCGATGATCGTCCGCAGCCGTTCTTCGGATGACTTGTCGCCGCCATTGGCATCAGGATGGTGGATCTTGACCAGCGTCTTATAGGCGCTCTTGATCTGGTCGGACTTGGCCGGCCCGATAATGCCCAGCGTTTCAAGCGCCCGGCGATCCTGCTCATGCAGCGGCTTGACCCGCTCGGCCGCCGGCTGCTGCGCCTGGCGGTGGCGGTATTTGGCAAACACGCCGAACGGATCGCCAAACTTGTCGCCTGGACGCAAGCCGGCAGCAGCCTGGCGCGAGGTGCGCGTGCCGGGATTGCCCGTGGCAAAGCTCGATCGCGATTCGGCCTTGGGCGGCGCATGCAGCGCTTCCTCAAGCTCGTCCTTTTCCATGCCGGCGAAGAAGTTGAAGGCGGTGTTGTAGTGCCGCACATGCTCAAGGCAGAAATAGTGGTACTGCCCCTCGTTGCGATGGCCCTTTGGCGCCTTGTATTCACCAGGCTTGTCGCAACCTTCCCAGTCGCAGACATGTTCGACCGGCGCCGCTTTTTCCTCGCGGCGTGACTTGATGCGGATGGAATCGAAAATCTTGGATTGCAGTTTCATTGCGCCTAGTTAGAGACCGAACCGAATGGAAGAACCTGACGCAATGTCCATAAAAGACACCATAACGGCCAAGCTCGCCAGCGAATTTGCCCCCGCATTCCTCCAAGTGATCGACGAATCGAACAAGCACTTCGGGCACGCCGGGTGGCGGGAAGGTGGTGAAACCCACTTTCGTGTCAGAATCGCGACCCGCTCTTTTGCCGGGATGAGCCGCGTCGCGCAACATCGCGCCGTTAACGTGGCACTCGCCGCGCTGATGAACAACCCCGTTCACGCCCTTGCCATCGAGGTATTGCCGGTGGATGGGCCTTGGGACTAGCCCCCATTTCGCCTCAGTAGCCCTCATGGTGAGCCTGTCGAACCACGAGGGCGTGGCAAGATGGCCTCGGCTTGCCCGACCGCATGGTTCGTGTAAGCTCACCATGAGGGCTCAGGCAATTAGGCGCGTCGCATATCCTCGATAAACGCCGCCACCGCCGCAGGGTCCACATTGCGTTCGATAAACGCCCGGCCGATCCCCCGTGTCAGAATAAACGTTAGCTGCCCGCGCGACACCTTCTTGTCCTGCGCTATCGCGGCCATCAATGTCTCGGTTGACCCCAGCTCACCGGAGATTTCACCCAAGGTGGTGGGCAATCCTGCCTGCTGCAAGTGCGCCACGACCCGTCCGGTATCTTGCGAGGGCGCAAGGCCCAGCCGTGCCGAAAAACCATGCGCCAGCACCATGCCGATGCTGACACCTTCGCCATGCAGCAACCGGTCGCCATAGCCGGTGTCCTTTTCCAGCGCATGCCCGAATGTGTGCCCGAGGTTGAGCAGCGCCCGCACCCCAAGCTCGGTTTCGTCCTCGATCACCACCCGCGCCTTGTGCCGGCAACAGCGGGCGATCGCCTCGCCGCGCGCCGCGCCCCCGGCAAAGATCTCGGCGCGATTTTCTTCAAGCCAAAAGAAAAACGCTTCGTCGTCGATCAACCCATATTTGACCACTTCGGCATAGCCGGCCGCAAACTGCCGTGGCGGCAGGGTGTCGAGCGTCGAGAGGTCCGCCAGCACAAGCGCGGGCTGGTGGAAGGCGCCCAGGAGGTTCTTGCCATGGGGCGAGTTGATGCCCGTCTTGCCTCCAACCGACGAATCCACCTGCGCCAGAAGCGTTGTCGGGATCTGCACGAAGGGCATGCCGCGCCGGGCAATGGCAGCGGCAAAACCGGCCAGGTCTCCGATCACCCCGCCACCCAGGGCAATCACCAGATCGCTTCGCTCCAGCCGGGACGCAAGAATGAACTCCACCGCCTGGCCCAGATGCGCCCAGCTCTTGGTGCTCTCGCCGGCTGGCAGAACAAGCTCGGCGTGATGAAGGCCCGCCGCGTCCAGCGAAGCCAGCAATCGCGGCAGTTGCACCGCCGCGACATTGTCGTCGGTTATGATGCCGAAGCGCCGGCCGGGGAAGCGTTGGGCAAGGATCGCGCCGGCTTGATCGAGCAGATCGGCGCCGATCAGGATGTCATAGCCACGTGCGCCCAGATCGACCCGGACATGGTGCTCGTTTGCGCTCATTTGCCCTGCTCGAGATAGCTGAAAACCGCGTCGATCACGTCCCCCGCCACCACATCCTGCGGCACGTCGCGCGACAGCACCGTCACGTCGGCTTCCCCGTAGAGCGGGTAGCGCTCGTGCACCAGCTTTTCCAACGTCTGGCGCGGATTGGCTGTCTTAAGGAGCGGGCGGTTGGAGCGTCGCGACACCCGCTCGAACAGGATGCCCACTTCGGCCTTGAGCCAGACAGACACCGCCTCGCCCTTGACCAGCCGTCGCGTCTCGCTGTTGACAAAGGCGCCACCACCCGTGGCCAGCACCACGCCACCTTCCTTGAGCACGCGGGCGATGACGCGGGTTTCCCCGGCCCGGAACTCCCCTTCCCCGCGCTGTTCGAAGATTTCGGGGATCGTCATCTGCGCGGCCTTCTCGATTTCCTCGTCGCTGTCGAGAAAAGGACGGCCCAGGCGATTGGCGACGCGGCGCCCCACCGTGGTCTTGCCGGCGCCCATCATGCCCAC
>CAKTFF010000194.1 GCA_934553185.1 uncultured Devosia sp. | reverse complement strand
TGCTCCGCATCGTCTGATTGTATTACAAACTGGACCGCGCCATTCGCGATGTTTATCCTCTTTGTTGAGCCGCTTGGCGGCTGGCAACGGAGCATGGGGTGAACATGGGCAAGGTCGATATCGCCTTCGATACCTACTACAATTACGAGGAAATGACCGGCCATCTGCGGGCGCTGGCTTCGGCCTATCCCGAACTGGCGACGCTGAGCTCGATCGGCAAGTCGCATCGCGGGCGTGATGTTTGGCTGATGGAGATCACCAATCCCCAGACCGGGCCGGGCCGGGAAAAGCCGGGCTTTTATATCGACGCCCAGATTCATGCCGAGGAACATGCCACCAGCGCCACCGCGCTCTACGGCATCTGGTACATGCTCAGCAACTACGGCACCGACGAAGAGGTGACGCGGCTGCTCGACACACAGGTGTTCTACGTCATTCCGCGCATCAACCCGGACGGGGCGGAACTGTCGCTGGTTGAGCCCTATCATCCCTGGTGCGGCAATGGCCGCTTCCTGCCCGGCGAGGACCGGATCGAGGGGCTGATCCCGCAGGACATCAATGGCGATGGCTATATCGTCAACATGCGCGTGCCTGACCCCACCGGGGAGTGGAAGAAGTCCGAGCGCGATCCCCGGCTGATGGTGCAGCGTGAGCCTGGGGAAGAGGGCGGGGAATATTTCCGCGTTTATCCCGAGGGGCTGATCCGCAATTTCGACGGCGTACACGTCAAAATCGAGCAGCAGCAAGACGGCAACATGAACCGCAACTTCCCCATCAACTGGTCACCCCAGGAATATGGCAGCGGCGACTATCCGTTTTCCGAGCCCGAAGCCATGGCCATGGGCCGGCTGGTGCTCGACCATCCCAATATCTGCGGCATGTGCGCCTACCATACCCATGGCGGCATCATCCTGCGGCCTTCCATGCTGAAATATGACAGCGAGATGAGCCCGCGCGATCTGGCGCTTTACAAGGATATCGGCGGCGTCGGCACCAGGCTGACCGGCTATCCGGTGATCTCGACCTATGAGGATTTCACCCCCGACAAAACCAAGGGGCGCCATGGCAGCCTCAAGGACTGGGTCTATGAAGAGCTTGGCATCATCTGCTTTTCCACCGAGCTGTGGGATATGGAGCGCACCGCCGGGGTCGACAAGAAAGGCTACATGAATCTGGGGCCACGGGACGCCGACACCCAGCAGAAGGTGTTCGATTGGGTGCTGGAGAATGTGGGCGAGAAAGGCTTCCGCGACTGGGAGCATTTCGACCACCCCCAGCTTGGGCCCGTGGAAGTGGGCGGCATGGTTTATATCTGGAGCTACCGCAATCCGCCAGGCAAGCTGCTCGAGGAAATCTGCCACAACAACACCCTGTTCAACCTGCGCCACGCCGCTGCAGCGCCGCAGGTCAAGATCGACACATTCGAAGTCGAGGCGCTGGGCGCGGACCTGTTCAAGGTTTCGGCGGTGGTGCGCAACCACGGCTACCTGCCCACCAACCTCTCTGACGTTGCCGTCGAGAACAAGGTGGCCAAGCCAGTTACGGTCAGCCTCGATCTCGACAATGCCAAGCTGGTGATCAACCCGCAGACGCAGGACCTGGGCAATCTGGCGGGGCGCAACGAAAGGAAGTTCGCTTATTCCAACTGGGGTCCGCAATGGTCGCCGACGGGCAAGCCGGTGGAATGGCTGGTCAAGGCGACGGGGCCGGGCGCCAGGGTGACGGCGGTGGCGCGCTCGGAAAAGGGCGGCACGCATCGGGTGAGCCGGGAACTCGTGTAAAGCAAAAGGGCCGGTGCGAACCGGCCCTTTTCGTTTGCGGAGTACGACGCTTATTTCAGCGTCGCGGTCCAGACGTCCATCGCTTCGTCACGCCGGGGCGTCCAGTTGATGCGGTTGGAAACGCCGTAGAAGTCGGGTTGGAAGTACATGAAGATCCATGGCGCATCGTCGTGGAAGATCTTGAGCATCTCATCGACGATGCGGCGTTCCTCGGCGGTGTCGCGAATGCCTGAAAGGCTGTCCCAGCGGGTCTGCCACTCTTCGTTATACCAGTTGCCGGTATTGACCGGAGCGTCGCGCGAGGGGAACAGCGACATGTCGTAGATGGCGCTCCAGGTGGCGCCGCCCTGGCCGATAAAGAACATCGGGCCGGCGCGGTGTTCGCGCGCCATGGGCGAAAACACGGTCATGTCCATCAAATCATTGGTGGTTTGAACACCCACATCGCTCAAATATTGCGCGATGGCCTGCTGTACCTGACCATCCTGGAGGTAGCGGCCCTGCGGGCCCTGCATCTGCACGGTGAACCGCACGCCATCGGCGCCGCGCGGGTAACCGGCCGCGTCGAGCATGGCTTCGGCCTGGTCGGGATCGTATGGGTAGGGCTCAATGGTGGGATCGCCGAGGTTCGCCGGACCATTGGCGCGGGTGCATTCGGTGCCCAACAGTTGCTGGCAAATGGTGGGCACATCGACCGCCATGTTGAGCGCACGGCGGACCTCGACATTCTTGATGGCGTCGCCGGCCGGGGTGCCGTCAAAGGCGCCCGAGAAGTTGAAGCCGGCAAACATGCGCCGCGTGCCGGCAACGGCGACCACCTTGGCCTGATCGGTGGCGTTGACCGTGTCCATCTGGTCGGGCGGGATGTTGACGGCGATGTCGACCTGGCCGGCCAGGAGTTCGGCGGTGCGGGTGCTCGATTCGGGGATGACGCGGAAAACGACGTTTTCGAATGGCACCTCGGTCATAGACCAGTGCTCGTTGCGGGTGAGAACGACGCGATCGGCGCGCACCCATTCCACGAGTTTGTAGGGACCGGAGGCAACCGGGGCGACGGCAGCCTGTTCGATGCTGAGCTTTTCGTAGCTGTCCTTGCAGTGGATCAGGATCTTGGCGACCATGCCGGGCACGGTGGAGGAATAGCCCTTGACCTGCATCACGGCTGTCCGGGGATCATCGGCGCGCGCGCCCACAAAGCCGATGGAGGAATACACAAAGCCGGGCGTGTGGCCGATAAAGGCATTGGCGGGATCGGCCGCGCGGGTGAAGGAATAGGCGACGTCCTCGGCATCGAGCACTTCGCCATCCTCGCACATGAGGCCTTCGCGGATGCGGAAGCTGATCTCGGTGCCGTCCTCGTTCCACTCGTAACTCTCGGCGAAATTGGGGACGATCTCGCCCTCGGGCGTGACGCTGAGCAGCGTGCCCCAAAGGGCATTGGCGATGTTCATGGAAGCGGCTTGGTTGAGCATGTCGGGCTCAAGCGATTCCACATCCACCGACTGGGCGACCACCAGCGTATCGGCGTCCTGCGCCAGGGCAGGCAGGCCGGTTGCGGCGAGGGCTAAGGCAATCAGGCTGATTTTGGGGAGCATGCGAAGTCCTATCACGATCGGGGAGAAAGCTATTGGAACGGCACGTGCGAGAAGCAGTATATCTGTAGCTTGTAATACAAAGTGCTTGCGTATTCAGCCAGCGGCGGCGAATGCTGTCAAGGTGGGCATAGTCGGCGTCGTGCCTATTCCGTTGGCAAAATTTACCGTGCCTACTTGTAATACAACTTGCCGGGCGGCATGGTCCGGCCTCGCCCAGAAGGAGTGCTTCAATGAGCGCAGGAATTGTCCTGACCAGCCCGCCAGATGTGTTTCCCGCCGCCAATTACGAGCATGTCTCGATTGCTGGAGACTTTGCCTATGTCGCGGGGCAGGTGGCGCGCGACGAAGCGGGCAATTGGGTGGGGATCGGCGATGCCGGCGCGCAGGCGGCGCAGGTTTACCGCAATATCGGGCGCATACTGGCCCATATCGGCGCCACGCCCAAGGACGTGGTCAAGATCATGGTGTTTCTGGTTGACCGTGCGGACTCGGCGGCCATCAGCGCCGAGCGCAAGAAGTTCTTCGGCGACCACCGTCCGCCCCATAGCGGCATCATGATCGGCGGGCTGGGATCGCCCGAGGTCAAGGTGGAAGTCGAAGTCATCGTTTATCTGCCCAAGAACAAGTGATGGCGATCGCCTTCTACAATCACGGGCGGCTCTACGCGCGCGACAAGGCGGCAATCGACGCGGCTATTGCGCGGGTAATCGCCAGCGGGCGCTTCGACTGGGGCGACGAAGTGCCGGCCTTCGAAGACGAGTTTGCCCGCTGGAACGGGGCGAAACATGCGGTGGCGGTTGCCTCGGGCACGGCGGCGCTGAAGGTCGCGCTGCTGGCGCTGGGGATCGGGCCGGGCGACGAGGTGATCACGGTGGCCAATAGCGATATCGGCTCATCGTCCTCGATCCACTTTGCCGGCGCCACCCCGATCTGGGTGGATGTCGACCCAATCAGCCGCAACATGGATGTCGTGGCGCTGGAGGGCGCCATCACGCCGCGCACCAGGGCGATCCTGCCGGTGGACCTTTATGGCCACCCCGCCAACATGGTGGCGATCATGGCCGTGGCCGAACGGCACGGGCTCCAGGTGGTCGAAGATGCGTGCCTGGCGCTGGGAGCGACGATTGGGGGCACAAAAGTGGGCAGACTGGCCCATGTCACCTGCTTCAGCTTCGCGCCCACCAAGCATCTGGGCAGCTTTGGCAGCGGCGGCGCGGCATTGACCCAAGACGCGGACCTCGCCGAGCGAATGCGCAAGATTTCCGCCTATGGTCAGGAGAGGAGCCGGCACTACAAGCCCCTGCAGGGGCTTTACCACGAAACGCACGGCCTCAACGAGCGGCTGGCCGAGTTGCAGGCGGCGATTCTGCGCGCCAAGCTGTCGGGGCTTGCGGGCACGATCGGCGAGCGCCGGGCGCAGGCGGAGCGCTATGCCCAAGGATTGGCGGGGCTGCCGATCGCGCTCCCGGCAACGCTGCCCAGTTACGAGCATTCCTGGCGCAACTACGTGATCGAAAGCGACGACCGCAAGACCTTGGCGGGACGGCTGCGCGATCGCGGCATTCCCACCAATCTCACCTATGCGCCGCCGCTGCATGAGCAGCCGGTGTTTGCCGACCGCGGCATCGGGCGGGGCGCCTTGCCAGTCACCGAGCAGTTTTGCG
>CAKTFF010000193.1 GCA_934553185.1 uncultured Devosia sp. | reverse complement strand
GCCGCCGCCTTGCTGAACCATTCGGCTGCGGTTTCGAACTCCTGATCTCCCAGGAGGCCACCGGCATAAAGGGCTGCCAGATTGTGCATGGCCATGCGGTTGCCCGCTTCGGCGCCGCGCTGATACCAGATCTTGGCCACCTCGACGTCTTTTTCGACGCCCTGGCCCGCCTCGTAGAGGTTGCCGAGGCGATACTGTGCCGGAACGAAACCCTGTGCTGCGGCGCGCTCGTACCACTTGGCGGCTTCGGCATAATCCTGCTCGACCGCACGACCTTCGGTGTAGATGGCACCGACCTCGAACTGGGCACGGGCATCGCCATCGGCAGCAGCCTGGCGCAGTTCAAGCGGGCCGGCCGCTTCGGGTGGCAGGGCGTAGGGCTCTTCTTCGATCTCGGCTGCGGGAATGCTGCCGGTTTCCTCGGGAGCGAGGTCAGCGGGCGGAGCAAGCGGCGCGAGTTCAGCCGTTGGGACACCGGTGCTCGCCATGACCATGGGCGGCATGGGCGTGGCTTCAACGGGCTCGGACAGGGCCACGGTCTGGTCAGGGTCGATCGAGGCGGTGGCGGTATCATCCACCATGTCGATCACGCGCGTCGCGGGCGCTGCATCCGACAGTTCATCGCTGGCTGCAGGTTCGACGGCGGGCACGACTGGCTCAATGGGCGCTTCGATCGCTGCAGGGGCTTCGATGGCAGCGGGCACCACGTCGTTGGGCGGGTTCATGCGCTGCATGACGAGGTTGAGCGCCAGAAGCGAGACGGCGGCCAGGGTCGCGGCCAGCAGAAGCGGGCGGCGATGACGGGCAAGGAAGCTCTGCTGTGCCGGTGCTTCCGCAACCGTTTCGGAAACCGAGGCCGGGGCAGCAGCGGCGGGCTGAGCCTTGAGCTTTTTCTCCTTGACCGGCTTGGCTGGTTTTGCAGGCGCCTGAGGCTCGGGCTGCGGTTCGGCCGTCTTGGCGCGACCCAGGGCGCGGCTGATCAGCGAATTTCCCGAAACTGCAGCAGGCGATGCGGTTTCTTCGAGACGCGCGCGTTGAGCCCGGCGAGCCGCGGCCACGAAGGTGCTGGTGCTGCTCTGGCTGATCGGCGCTTCGGTGCGCGGCGGCACAACAGGCTCAACCGGATGGGCAAAGGGATCTGTGTCGGGCTCGGCAAAGCTCGACTGCGGACGGGGTGGCCGGGCAATGTTGGCGGGATCGAAGCCGGGATGGGCTGGCTCTGGCGCCTTGGGCGAAACGGGTGCCCGCTCCTTGGCGACCGGGGCGTCGGGGAAGCCGGGGTCGACCAGGGGAGCGTCCTTGGCCGGGCTGGCAGGCATTTCGTCGCGTGCTTCGGGCAGGGACAAAGCGGCCATCACCGCGTCGAAGCGGCGGCGCTCCTCTTCCTCTTCGGTGTCCGCATGGGTGCCGGAGGTCGCTGAAACAGGCGCCAGAACCGGATCCTGCCGCCGCTCGAGCGCGATTTCGAGACGCGTCAGGCGATCCGCGGTGTCGCGGCCGGCCGTGTTGAGCAAAGCCGCCATGCGCTTTTCCAGCGCGGTCATGCTTTCCTCGGTGAGGTCGTTGGCGCCCTGTGGGACGGCAGATTTGGCAACGGCTTCGGACGTGCGTGCCGCGACCATGGTGGCGAGAACTTCGTAATCCGGGACGCCAGCGGCGCTGAACAGGGCGGCCACGCGCTCTTCAAGCGCTGAGATGCTTTCCTGAGTGACGTTGGCGGCAGCAGCGGGCAAAGCCGCCTTGGCAAATACCTCGGAGGTGCGCTCGGCGACCATGTCGGCCAGCACTTCGTAGTCGGGCGTGTGGCTTACCGATTTGAGGAGGCTGCTGAGGCGCTCTTCGAGGCTATCGAGGCTTTCGGGGCCGAACATGGCGACAGGCGCCGGCGCCTTGCGGACCATGGCATCGCTGGTGCGCTCGGCCACAAGGGTGGCCATGGCCTCGATTTCAGCCGTGTCCGGCTGGCTGGTATAGAGCTGCGCCAGGCCATCGAGTTGCGCGCCGGTCTCGTCCATGCGCGCCATCAGGCGCTTGAGCTGGCTTTCCACTTCGCTGGTGTCGGTGGGCACGATGCGGTCGGACAGCGCCCCGATCTGGGTTTCGAGGCGGTGGAAATAAGGCTCCATGCCGGTCACGACCGTGTCGCGCAGGGCCATGATGTCCTGCTTGAGGCCGGCGACGTCGCCATTGGCGGTTTCCATGCTGCCGATGCGCGAGGCGAGCGCATCGACCTTGGCCACGAGCTTGCTTGGGGCCGCTTCACGGTCCTTCATGGTCTGGGTGAAGGACGACATTTCGGTGGTCAGGCGCTCGAAGTCACCCGAGGACAGAGCGAAGTTGCGCTCAATAGAGTCGATGCGGTCATAAACATTGCGAACGCTCTTTTCGATAGCGTTCATGGCCGGCATCAGCACGGTAGCGCCGGGCGGGGTGGGTTCCTTGGCCTTGCGATCCTCACGGGCGATCTCGCGCTCCATCTGGCGCGCCTGCAGCTCGGCAAGCTTGCCGACCGTGGTCGAAACATCGTCGAGACGGTTGTTGACAGCCGACAGGTCCACGCTCGGACCGCTTTCAATCAGGGTCGCGAGCGAACCGATCTGGGATTCGAGGCGCTTGACCTGCCCGGTTTCGCCAACGGCGCCGGCCAGCAGTTCCACCACATGGGTCAGTTGCTCCACCTGGGCGGCGACTTCACGCACATTGCCGCCGGAGCGCTGGTTCTTGAGGTCGCCTTCGAGGCGTTCGATGCGGCCGGAAATGCCGCCCACAAGAGAGGTCAGCTCGCGAAATTCGGGCTGGTCGGATGGACGCATGCCCAGGGCGGCCGTGAAACCGGACATCTGGCGGCCACGGATTTCGGCGATGGCGCTGGTCAGCGCATCATCTCCGCCGCCGATCGGGGCCATGTCGTCGCGGTCGCTGAAGCGGTCCACGGCGCGCTTCACCGTGCGCAGCGCCTCGCGGCGGCGAACGGTTGGCTCGGGACCAACCACCTGGTCGCGCAGGGTGCGGACACGGCGGGACAAACCGCTCAGTTCCGGCTCGGACGGCTCGGCACCGGCATAGCGGCCCTCGACCTGATCGAGCAGGGCGACGAGTTCGCCGCGAAGAGCATGCCATTCACCGGGCTGCGGCTCTGCGGCCTGGTCGGACATATCCTGGATGGGGTAGGCGCGGACCATGGTTTGTCCCTGTCTTGAAACGGCGGACCCCTCGCGACGCAGGCGAAGGAATAGCGTTCACTCTTGGTAAAACTTGGTTAACAAGCCGTTAACCACTGCTACATATTGCGACAGCGCTAGGCCAAAAGACTGATTTTGTTAACCTTGAACTCGGTTCATTGTGCGCTTGCCTGTCGCCGACCGAGCTAGCGAGGAGCCTTCCTTCATGACCCGCCGTCGCATCATCATCGTGGACGACCATCCCCTGTTCCGGGCGGCTTTGCGGCAGACCTTGTCGGGAGGCGATGCGGCGATCAGCGTTGAAGAAGCGGGCGATCTCCATGGGTTGAGCCAGGCGCTGGATGCCGACCGCGACTGCGACCTGGTGCTGCTCGACCTTAACATGCCGGGCGTGCGCGGGTTCTCGGGGCTGCTCCTTCTGCGGGCGCAATATCCCGATATTCCGGTGATGATCATCTCGGCGGTGGAAGACAATACGGTGGTGCGCCGGGCGTTCGAATTGGGTGCGGCAGGCTATCTTCACAAATCCGTGGGGCCGACGGAAATTCGCCGGGCGATCGAAACGGTGCTGTCGGGCGAGGTCTTCGTGCCCGAGGGCACGACGCTGGGCGGAGAGGATGCACAAACCGCGCTGATGCGGCGGCTGGCGACGCTGACGCCGCAACAGGTGCGCGTGCTGATGATGCTCAGCGACGGTTTGATGAACAAGCAGATCGCCTATGAGCTGACGATCTCGGAGGCAACGGTCAAGGCCCATGTGTCGGCCATTCTGCAGAAGCTCGATGTGGACAGCCGCACCCAGGCAGTGATCGCCGCCTCGCGGATCGAGGACGGGCAGTTCGAGGCCCTGTTCTCGATTGGCACGGAAAGCAGCTAGCGAGCGGTGCCTTCTGCCCAAGGGCCGGTTTTTGTGCCGACCAGTTGGGCGATGTTGGTTTTGCCGTGGGCACGGACTGCGGCGACAAGGCCACGCTTGATCTCGTCGAGCAGATCGAGCCCGCCAAACACCAGAGCCGAATAAAGCTGAATGGCGTTGGCACCCGCTTCGAACTTGGCGATGGCGGTTTGTGGGGAATGAATGCCGCCAACCCCGATGATGGGCAGCGCGCCGACGCGCTGGCGCATTTGGGCGAGTCGGCGGGTGGAGAGCTTGAACAGGGGTTTGCCGGACAGCCCGCCGGTTTGGTCCGCGTTGTCGAGGTGGGCGACACCATCGCGCGACAGGGTAGTGTTGGACACGATCAGGCCATCGAGATCTGTGGCAAGGACCACGGCTGCGATGCGGTCGAGCGCGGTTTCGTCGAGATCGGGGGCGATCTTGAGGAAGACCGGCACCCTGGTGCGCGCCTTGGCGCGCGCGGAGAGCACCTCGCCCAGCAGGCGGCGTAGGGCGTCGTCGGCCTGAAGGTCGCGGAGGCCTGGGGTATTGGGCGATGAAACGTTGACCGTGAGATAATCGGCTAGGTCAGCGAAACGCTGCACGCCCAGCACATAGTCGGCAACGAAGTCGGGGCTGTCCTTGTTGGCGCCGATGTTGACGCCCAGCGCTGCGGCGATGCGCTGGCTGCGCAACCGCTCGAAAGCGGCCTGATGGCCTTCGTTGTTGAAGCCCATGCGGTTGATGACCCCACCGGCTTCCGCCAGGCGGAACAAACGCGGCTTGCTGTTGCCCTCCTGCGGGCGTGGCGTGACCGTGCCAATTTCAACCATGCCGAAGCCGAGGCGGGCTAGTGGGCGAGCCACTTCGGCATTCTTGTCGAAGCCCGCGGCCATGCCGACAGGGTTGGCCAGATCAAGGCCGCACAGGCTGGTGCGCAACTCACCAGCGTCGGGCTGCCCTTGTTCAGGCGCCAAGCCAAGTTTG
>CAKTFF010000192.1 GCA_934553185.1 uncultured Devosia sp. | reverse complement strand
CATCCTGCAGCAATTGCACGGCCTTGACGTAGTCGACGCCCCGCATTTCCCAGGCTGTGGTTGAGGCCGGGGCGCCGATGGCGGCAGCGGTGGCGATCCAGTCATCGGCATTGAGTTCCTCGACGCTGACCAGTTCGGGGCGGCCAATGCTGACGGCGGCGTGGCCGAGCATGCGGCCATGATCGGCCCAGCCGCCGCCGCCGGCGGCATAGACGGACCCGCCGCGAACGGCGGCTTCGACGTCCTTTTCACCCAGAATGCGGCCCATCAGCTTGCCTCTTGCAGTGTTTGGTCGAGCGATCGAACGGTTTCGAGGAGGACCTGGGCGCCCAGCGCAATGTCCTGTGTGGTGGCAAATTCGTCAGGGGCGTGGCTGCGGCCGCCCTGGCACGGCACGAAGATCATTGCCGCCCGAGTGATGCGCGCCATCCAGGCCGTGTCGTGGCCGGCTCCCGAGGCCATGCGGCGCGAGCGGGCACCGAGATTTTCGCAGGCGGCATCGAGCAGGTCGAGGATGCCGGGGTCCAGTTGGGTCGGCGGATTGTCCGAGACCACGCGCGGAACTGAGACGGTGACCCCGGTCTTTTCCGCAATGGCGGCAACACCTTGTTCGAGTTCGTCCAGAAAACGGTTCATGTCGTCGCGTTGTTCGGCGCGTGCATCGATCAACATGCGGACACGTGCCGGCACCACATTGGCGGCATTGGGGGTCATTTCAAATTCGCCGACGGTGGCGGCGAAATGCGTAGTGCCCGATGCGAGTGCGCGGGCGAGTTCTTCGACGCCCAGGGCGATCCAGGCGGCGGTTGTGAGCGCGTCCTGCCGGCCGGTCATAGGCGTCGTGCCGGCGTGATCGGCGCGGCCGTCGACGGTGATTTCGACCCGGGTGATGCCGCTGATCGCGTTCACCACACCGATCGCAAGTCCTTGATTTTCCAGCACTGGGCCCTGCTCGATATGGAGTTCGAGGAAGGCCTTGATGTCGGTGCGGCGAGCGTCCTTCAAGGGGTCGCCGCCGACCTGAGCGATGGCTTGCCTGAGGGTCGTGCCAGCGCTTTCGCGCTCCAGCCATTCGGCAGGCAGCATCCCGGCCAGGGCCCGGCTGCCGATACAAGAAACGCCGAAAATCGACACTTCTTCTGCAAGAAAGTCCGCAACCTGTAGCGTGTGATCAAGCGGGATTTCGCGCAGCGCCCGGACCACTTCAAGCGCTGCCACCACGCCGGCTATGCCATCGAAACGTCCGCCGTCAGGAACGGTGTCGGAATGGCTGCCCAGCATGATGGTGCCAAGTTCAGGGCGTTGGCCGGGCAGAGTGCCTATGAGATTGCCGGCCGGGTCCACGTGCGTGCGTAGGCCCGCCTCTTGCATCGCGTTTTCGAGCCATCGCCGCCCTTCCAGGAACAGCGGCGAGAAGGCGCGGCGGGTCCAGGGGCGGCCCGGCTCGGTGATCTGCGCCAGGGCGTCGATATCGGCGCCGATGCGGCTGGCTTGCACAAGATTGTTGGAAATCAAAGCCTTGGCTCCGGACGGACGAAGTGTCCGGTGCCCGGCTGGGCGACGTCGGTGCCGTCAAACACCTCCATGCCGCGCAGAAAGGTCAGGCCCACCGTCCAGGGCAGTTCGATGCCGTTATAGGGCGACCAATGGACCACATTGTGGCCGCTGGCAGCGGCATCATAGCACTTGGGGCGGTTAAAGAGCACGGCGATATCGGCATCCTTGCCGATGGCCAGAGCCCCCTTGCGGTGGTCGAGGCGGAAGTGGCGAGCCGGATTTTCGGCCATCAACCGCGCTGCCCAGGTGAGAGAAATGTCGCGCTCGAGGGCACCTTTAATGAAGAGTGGCACCATGACTTCGAGTCCCGGCACGCCGGAGGCATTTGCAAGCATGCTGACACTTTTCTTGCGGTTTTCTGCCCAACTGACATGGTCGGTGGAGACCATGGTGACGTTTCCGGCCCGAACGTGGTCCCACAGCTTTTCCCTTTCGGCGCGTGGGCGAATCGGGGGGTTGATCTTGGCAAGGCCACCGAGCCGGCGAACATCGTTATCCTCGTCCAGCACCAGATAGTGTATGCAGGCCTCGATGGTCGCTGCGTAGCCCTGGTCGCGATAGGTGCGGGCGATCTCGTAGCCGCGCCCGAGCGAGCAGTGCACCACATGGGCGGGGCAGCCGGTCTGCGCGCCGGTCTCATAAATCTGCAGCGACGCGAGCAGTTCGGTGAGCGGCGGGCGGCTTAGGGCATGGGCGCGATAGTCGGTGATGCCTTGAGCCTCGACCTGCGCCATGGCGGCGCGCACCATTTCGTCGTCTTCATTGTGGACGCCGGCGGTGAGGCCGGTTTTGGCCACTTCGATGAAGCAGGCTTCCAGCAGCGCCGGTGGGATGCGGGGGAAGCGGACCGGATCGGTGCCAAAAGTGGAAAACTTGAAGGCGGCCACGCCCGCCTCGGCCTGCTCGGCAATGCGGCCCGGGCCTTCGGCGGGGTCGATGGTGCCATAGAGGGCAAAATCGACACGGGCCTGGGCGCTGGCGTGAACCACCTTGGCACGGACGGCATCGGCGGAGCAGACGAGGTTGCCTTCGTCATAGGGCATGTCGACGATCGTGGTGACCCCGCCTGCTGCGGCCGAGCGGGTGGACCAGATGAAGTCTTCCTGATCCTTTTGCGACAGGGAATGGACCTGCGCATCGATGGCGCCGGGCAGGATCAGGGCCGTGCCGAGATCGTGGCGGGTGCGTGCTTGGGGTGGTGCGCCCTCGCCCACGTGAGCGACCTTGCCGTCCCGGACCGCGACATAGCCGTTTTCGATGATGCGGTCGGGGAGGACGACGGTGCCGCCAAGGGTCAGGTCGAAGTCGGACATTTCAGCGCTGCTTCCTGTTCAGAGTGCCACGTCTGGTTCGACAAGCTCACCATGAGGGTGGTTCGAGGCTCGCTTTGCTCGCACCTCACCATGAGGGCTGCTGTTGATCCTAGACTGAGGGAGACCTCATGGTGAGGTGCGAGCCCTTTGCGAGAATCGAACCACGAGGTCGGGCACTCTGCCCTCACGTCCTTGCCCTGCCCATCTGTCCGGTGCGTCGCATCAGCCAGCGCTCCAGGGCCGATAGAGCATCATAGATCAGCACGGCCAGGACGCCGACGATCAGCCCGCCCTGGAGCACGAAGGCGGTGTTGCCTGAGAGGAGCCCGGCGATGATCACTTCACCCAGGGTGCGGGCAGCGACGGTTGAGCCGATGGTGGCGGTGGCGAGGGAAATCACCACGGAGAGGCGGATGCCGGCGAGGATAACCGGGAGGGCCAGCGGCAGTTCGACTTTGATCAGCCGCTGCCAGCCGGTCATGCCAACGCCCTTGGCGGCGTCGGTCACGGCCGGGGGGAGGTTACCGAGCCCGGTGAGAGTGTTCTCGAAAATAGGCAGGAGACCATAGAGGAAAAGGGCCACGAGGGTCGGCGCGGTGCCGAAGCCGAGCATGGGCACGGCGAGCGCCAGGACAGCCACGGGGGGAAAGGTCTGCCCGATATTGGCGAGCGAGCGCGACAAAGGCAGGAACTCGGCGCCAAACGGACGGGTGACGATGATGGCAAGGCCCACGGCGATGAGGGTGGCGGCCAGGGTCGCGGCCAGCACGATCAGCAGATGGTTGAACGTGATGTCGAGGAGGCTACCCTGATTATAGATCGCGGGCTGGTTGTTCTTGGTGAACAGCGCGAAGAAACCCGTGAAGAGATCGGGATTGGCGAGAAACAGCACCAGAGCGGCAAAGACAAGGAGCCGGACGAGGTTGCCGACGGTCATTGCGGCCTCGCGGCAAGGCGCGACAGGGCGGCAAGCGTGACCTGGCCAACGCGCTGGTTATCGCGCCGGACGGGCAGCGCCGGACGGCCGGACCAGAGCAGTTCGGCATAAGCGTCTCGCAGCGAAGCGCTGGCGTCGATGGGTTCACCCTCCGCATCACCGGGTTCAACATGATCGCCGACGCGGGCGAGCGACAGGAGGCGGAAGGGCCGCTCGCTGGTGCCGATCAGTTCGGCAACAAAGGGCGTTGCGGGATTGCTGATGATGTCGCTGGGCTTGGCGCATTGGAGCAGCTTGCCCTTGTCCATCACGGCAATGGTGTCGCCCAGATGAATGGCTTCTTCCATGTCGTGGGTCACGAGAACCACGGTGGTGCCGAAACGGCGCTGAATGGCGAGCAGGTCTTCCTGCGCCTTGGCGCGGATCACCGGATCAAGCGCGCCATAAGGCTCGTCCATGAGAAGGATATTGGGCGAAGCCGCCAAAGCGCGCGCGACGCCGACACGCTGCTGCTGACCGCCGGAGAGCTCGTGGGGAAGACGGTCGCGGAACTGGGCGGGATCAAGTTGGAACAGGGTGAGAAGTTCATCGACGCGCTCGGCAGTCTTGCGCTTGTCCCAGCCAAGGAGCTTGGGCACTGTGGCGACGTTCTGCCCCACGGTGCGATGGGGAAAAAGCCCGTGGCCCTGGATGGCGTAGCCGATGCGGCGGCGGAGTTCATAGGCCGGAATGGCGGCAATGTCTTCGCCATCGATGCGGATCTGGCCGGAGGTGGGCTCCACCAGCTTGTTGATCATGCGCATCAGCGTGGTCTTGCCCGAACCGGACGTGCCGACCACGACGCAGATCGTGTGCGGCTGGACCGTCAGGGTGACGCGATCCACAACGGTGGTTGCATCATAGGTCTTGGTGATGTCGTCGATCTCGATCAAGGACGGCGTCTCCCGCGTGAGCTTATTTCCACCAAGGCATCCAGCACCACTGCCGCGGCAAAAGCCAGCGCCACAGTGGGCACTGCGCCCAGCAGCACCAGGTCCATGGCCGTTTGTCCGATGCCTTGGAACACGAAGACGCCGAAGCCACCGCCGCCGATCAGCGCGGCAATGGTAGCGAGGCCGATATTCTGCACCAGAACGATGCGAATGCCGGTGAGGATCACCGGAAAGGCAAGCGGCAGTTCGACGGATAGCAGGCGCTGCCGTCCGGTCATGCCCATGCCGCGCGCAGCATCGACGGCGGCGGGCGACACGGAGAGGAGGCCCACCACGGTGTTGGAAACAATGGGCAGCAGCGAATAGGCTAAGAG
>CAKTFF010000191.1 GCA_934553185.1 uncultured Devosia sp. | reverse complement strand
CTCTTGCCCATTGCTTTGAAGGAAACGCGTGAATATTGGTCGGAGGCTCAGGCGCCGGTTGGTCTAGCCGCGCTTCGATACGGCTCCAGAGATCATCGCTCAGCGGCGCTGGCGCGGCAGTGGCATCAAGCGCAGTCATCCGCCCGGCCAGCCGGTCGGCAATAGCCTCTAGTTCCACGTCCGCTGCAGCCAGTTGGAGGAAACGCGCACGCGCCTCCTCGTCCAGCAGCCCAAGGACATAATCGCCCGCCAGCGCGAGCTTTTCGTCGCGCGTCATGACAAGCACTCCTGCAGGGCTATGGTGCCTCGCCTGATCCAGGCTTTGATTGTTCCAAGCGGCGCGCCCAGAGTCGCTGCCACTTCGCCATGGTTGAGGCCGGTGACGTAGCAAAGAAGGATGGCGCGGCGTTTAGGCTCATCAAGCCGGCCCAGGCAGGTCTTGAGGGCGTCGCCTTCGCTCAGGGCATCAAATGCAAAGCTGGCATCGGCCTGTCGATCGCCGAGGGCGGCGAGAGTGTCGCCGTCATGGTAATCCAATCGGTTCCCGTCGCGCAGAAGGTTCAAGGCCCGGTTGCGCACGATGGTTGTCAGCCAGCCTAGCGCGCTGCCTCTTGCGTCATCAAACTGGTCGGCTCGCTGCCAAACGGTAACGAAGGCATCCTGCACCACTTCTTCGGCCAAGTCCTGGCGCCGAACAATGCGCCGGGCGATAGCAACAAGCCGTCCCGCTTCCACCTCGAACAGCCGCGCCAATGCCGAACGGTCGCGTGCAGCGATCGCCCGGAGCAGGCCGGCGGTGTCGGTGGATTGATGCAGCATGCGTTCCGCCTCCCATCTCGAGCTTCATACACTTGGGAGAAGCCTGCGGATGCAAGCTCAAAATTTATTTTGGCTAGGTGCATCTGCGCGTCGATCCCGAGGGTAGAGCCTTTGTAACAGGCACCTAAAGCCGTTCTCAAACAAGGAGACGTCCCATGAACAAGCTGCTTTCTCTTTCCCTCGTGTCCGGCAGTGCGCTTGCCTTGCTGTCCACCGCCGCCATGGCTGCGCCGGCTGTCGGACTTGTCGGGGGCACGACCCTCGTCATGTTCGATACCGAGAGCCTTGAAGTATCCGGCACGATGGATGTCACTGGCGTTGACGGGCTTGCAGGTATCGACGTTCGCCCTGCCGACCAGATGCTGTATGGCGTGACCCTCAATGGCGAAGTCGTCACCATCGATCAGGCGAGCGGCGCTGCGACGATTAAGAGCACGCTGTCGGAAAAGCTCGCCGACTACGAAGGCGCCATCGTTGATTTCAATCCCATGGCCGACCGCCTGCGCCTGATGGGCACCGATGGCACCAATCACCGTGCCAATGTGGATGATGGCATGGTGACCGTCGATGGTTCACTGGCCTATGAGGATGCCGACATGCATGCCGGCGAAGAGCCCGCAATCGTTGCGGCTGCCTATATCAACTCGATCGGCAAGCCCGAAGCCACGGCAATGTACGACATCGACTCGACCATCGTCGCACTGATCCAGCAGACCTCGCCCAATGATGGTACGCTCGCTGCCATCGGCAAGCTGGGCATCGATGGCGCTGAAAACTACGCCTTCGACATTGCTTCGACCGAAGACCTGACCAACACGGCATACCTCGTGGCTGGCGCAACGCTTTACACTGTTGATCTCGAAACGGGTGCAGCCACGTCGGTTGGTGAGATCGCTGGCGTCGACGGCGCCATCACCGACATCGCTGTTCTGCAATAATCTCTGGTGCAGCCGTGTTTCGGCACGGCTGCTACCCCATGACCTCATGGTGAGCCTGTCGAACCATGAGGTCGAGCACGACCATTTTGCCACGACCTCCTCCTTCGACAGGCTCAGGATGAGGTCTACTGTTGGCCTATGGTTTGGCTAATTGCCGCCGAGCAACTTCTTGAGCATGTCGGCCATCGGCCCGCTCTTGGGCAGGTCAACCTTTGGTCCACTCTGCCGTGCCTGCCTGATGTGGCTCTGCCCTTTGGGTGCTGGTTTTGTTTCGGCTTCTTCAACCTTGGTGGCTAAAGCCAGCTTGTTCATGAAGCCGCTGTCATCGCCTTTGAGCAAAAGATCGACATTGCGGGCGATGCCGTCGAGCAGCGGCTCGAGCCAAGCATGGTCGGCTTTGCTGAAGTCCCCCAGCACGTGACGGGTGACAAATTCCTTGCCGGGATGGCCAATCCCTAAGCGAACGCGCTTGTAGTCGAGCCCGATCTGCGGATCGATGGAGCGCAGGCCGTTATGCCCGCCATTGCCCCCTCCGACCTTGACGCGCACCTTGCCGGGCGCAAGGTCGAGCTCGTCGTAAAGAACGATGATGTCGGCGGGCGCAGTCTTGAAGAACTGCGCGACCTGTTGGACGCTGTCGCCGGAGCGGTTCATGAAGGTCTGCGGCTTGAGCAGCAGCACCTTTTCCCCGCCGATCGTGCCTTCCGCCAGAAGACCGCCATGCTTGCTGCGGAACTGTGTGATGCCCTGCGCACGAGCAATGGCATCAAGCGCCATGAAGCCGATGTTGTGGCGGTTTCCTTCATACTGGCTGCCCGGATTGCCCAGGCCGACAAGCAGTTTCATGTCGAGCGCTCCAAACGAAAGAGGCGACCCGGAGGTCGCCTCAAGCCATGTTCAAACCAGCTGGAACGATTACTCAGCGGTGGTTTCGGTCGTGTCGCCTCCGGCACCTTCATCGTCCGAAGACCGGAGAGCCGACGGAGCAACAATGGTCGCGATGGTGAAGTCACGATCGGTGATCACCGGCTTGACGCCGGAGGGCAGGGTGACGGCTGATATATGGATCGAGTCGCCGATATCGGTGCCGGACAGATCCACGGTGATTTCTTCGGGGATATTGTTGGCTGGTGCGGAGACTTCGACGGTGTGACGCACGACGTTGAGCGTACCACCGCGCTTGAGGCCGGGGCTCTGCTCTTCGTTGATGAAGTGAACGTGCACTTCAACGGTCAGTGTCGAATTGGCGCCGATGCGCAGGAAGTCGACATGCAGCGGGAAGTCCTTGACCGGATCAAGCTGGTAGTCGCGCGGGATCACCTTGTGGATGGTGCCGTCGACATCGAGATCGATGGTGTGGGACAGGAAGCCACCCGCGTAGATGGCCTTGTGCACATCCTTGTAGGCGAGGGAGACGGTGACGGGAGCTTGCTTGTCACCATAGATAACAGCAGGAACGAGTCCCTGACGGCGTGCTTCGCGAGCGGCCCCCTTGCCCACTCCGTTGCGCGCCTGTGCCTTGAGCACCTTGTTGGTCGCAGCCATGGAAATATCCATTCTGGTTGGTGTATGCGGTCTGAAAACAACAGCATACGCGCCCGTCCTCCAGGGGTGACGAGCGCTTCATGGGGCGGCTATAGCGGAGATGCGGTTGGCGGGCAAGGGACTCACGAGCGCCATAAGACGTCCTGAGTCAGTCGAAAAGGCTCGATACGCTCTGCTCGCTGGCGGTGCGGGCGACGGCTTCACCGATTAGCGGAGCGATGCGGAGACGGCGGATGTTGCCGGCCTGGCGCTGGGCGTCGGTTTCCTCGATCGAGTCGGTGACCACCAGTTCCTTAAGTTTGCTGGCGGCGATGCGCTCCGAGGCGCCTTCGGACAGCACGCCGTGGGTGATGTAAGCGGAAACTTCCTTGGCGCCCGCCTTGAGAAGAGCTTCGGCGGCGTTGACCAGCGTACCGCCGGAATCCACGATGTCGTCGATCAGGATGCAGGCCTGACCCGATACGTCGCCGATGATGTTCATGACTTCGGAAACGCCGGCGCGCGGCCGGCGCTTGTCGACGATGGCAAGGTCGGTTCCGAGCCGTTGCGCCACGGCTCTGGCGCGCGCCACCCCGCCGACGTCAGGCGAAACGATCATCGTGTTGTCGAGCTTGTAGTTGTCCAGAATGTCGCGCGTGATGATGGGCGCGGCATAAAGGTTGTCGGTTGGAATATCGAAAAAGCCCTGGATCTGGGCGGCATGCAGATCAAGCGTGATGACGCGGTTGACCCCTGCCTCGGTGATCAGGTTAGCGACGAGCTTGGACGAAATGGGCGTGCGGCCGGTGGCGCGGCGATCCTGACGGGCATAGCCGAAATAGGGGATGACGGCGGTGATGCGGCGGGCCGAGGAGCGGCGCAGCGCATCGGTCAGGATCAGCAATTCCATGAGGTTGTCATTGGCCGGGAAGCTGGTGGACTGGAGGATAAACACATCCTCGCCACGCACATTCTCATGCACCTCCACAAACACTTCCTTGTCGGCGAAGCGTTTGACCGTACAGTCGGTGAGGGGCAGTTCGAGATAGCTCGCAATGGACTGGGCAAGAGCCCGGTTGGAATTGCCGGTCACCAGCTTCATGGGGCGCGATCCTGTCTCAACCGGTCTCGGGGAGGGAGACCAACCAGTTTCGCGGCAGCTTTAGCGGGTCCATGGGGGTCGCGCAACGCTGCAAATGGCTGACGGGGATTTTAGGTTAGCGAAGGCGCAGCCACTCTCAACCCGTCGCTTGGCCTAAGCCGATGATAGCGATCTGTCGCCCTGTCGTGCCGCCTTGGTGCGTGGCATAGCGATGGGAAAAATACCGGTCAGGAGACGCATACGTGCAGCCGCCCACCCGTTCGATTAACTGAATCCCAGCGCGATCAAGCTCAGCCGAAACAAAGCCGGGTAAATCAAAATGGGCGCGCCCATTCTCCCCTTTGGAGAAAAACCGTTCGCCGTCGCTGCGTAGCTGGAGGAAGTCGCCCTTGAACTGCGGCCCAACCTCGTAGTTGCCGGCCGTGATGGTCGGGCCGATCGCCGCCACGATCCTCGACGCCTCGGCGCCCAGCGCCACCATGGCTTCAACTGTTGTGCCCACGATACCATCAACGGCGCCCCGCCAGCCGGCATGAGCCGCGCCGATCACCCCGGCGAACGGATCTGCCAGCAGTATGGGGGTGCAGTCCGCTGTCAGGATGCCCAGCGCCAGCCCTTGTGTCCCCGTCACCAGTGCATCGGCCGATGCCGGAGTGTCGTTGCCAGGGCGCGCCTCAACCGTGTGGACCACGGTGCCATGGACTTGTTTTACCAGGCAAAGCCGGTCGCGAT
>CAKTFF010000190.1 GCA_934553185.1 uncultured Devosia sp. | reverse complement strand
CCGGCGCTCGTGACCTATGTCATGGCCGGCGATCCCGATCTGGCCACCGGTCAGGCCATTCTTGAGGCGCTGCCGCAGGCGGGTTCGGACATCATCGAATTTGGCATGCCCTTTTCCGACCCCATGGCCGATGGCGTCGCCATCCAGCTCGCCGGCCAGCGTTCGCTCGCCGGTGGCATGACCATGCGCGGCGTTCTGGGCATGGTGGAGGATTTCCGCCGCAAGGACGAAACAACCCCGGTCGTGCTGATGGGCTATTACAACCCCATCTACAATTTCGGCGTCGACCGCTTTCTCCAGTCCGCGAAGGAAGCCGGCGTGGATGGGCTGATCATCGTCGACCTGCCGCCCGAGGAAGACGAGGAGCTCTGCATTCCCGCGCTGCGGGCGGGCATCAACTTCATTCGCCTCACCACCCCCACCACCGACGATCGCCGCCTGCCCGCCGTGCTCAAGAACACATCGGGCTTTGTGTATTATGTCTCGATGACCGGCGTCACCGGTGCCGCCATCAAGTCGCGCGCCGCCGTGGGCGACGCCGTGGCCCGCATCAAGGGCCATACCGATCTTCCCGTGGCCGTTGGCTTCGGCATCAAGACGGCCGAGGATGCCAGCGAAATCGGCAAGCATGCCGACGGCATCGTGGTGGGCACCGTGCTGGTGGACGCCATCGCCAAAACCTTGGTGGATAACAAGGCAACAGACACCACCATTTCTGCCCTGCGCACCCTCGTGGCCGACCTCGCCGCCGGCGTGAAGCGCGCCCGCGCATCCTGAGCCCTCCTGGTGAGCCTAAACGAACCACGAGGGCGGGCACACCGATCCCGCCATTTTGCCTACCGGGCTCCGGCCTGATAAGATTGCGCCACAATTGACCCATAGGGGACGCCCTAGTCCCTTTGCGAGGCTCCCATGAACTGGATCGACAACTTCGTCCGCCCCAAAATCCGCTCCATTCTCGGCAACAAGCCGCAGATCGCGGAAAACCTCTGGGTCAAGGACCCGGAATCGGGCGAGATGGTGTTTTACCGCGATCTCGAAGCCAATCAGTGGGTGGTGCCCAATTCGGGCTACCACATGAAGATCAAGCCCGCCGACCGGCTCAAGAGCTTTCTCGACGACGGCGCCTATCAGCTTGTGCCGGTGCCCGCCGTGCCGGTCGATCCGCTCAAGTTCCGCGACCAGAAGCGTTATCCCGATCGCTTAAAGGAAAACCGCGCCAAGACCGGCTTTGATGACAGCGTCATCGTGGTCACCGGCAAGCTTTATGAGCGCGACATCACCGTCGCCATCCAGGATTTCGATTTCATGGGCGGCTCGCTGGGCATGGCAGCGGGGCAGGGCATCATCACCGGCCTTGAAACCGCGGCCCACCGCAAGACCCCCTTCGTGCTGTTTGTGGCTTCGGGCGGCGCCCGCATGCAGGAAGGCGTCCTTTCGCTGATGCAGATGCCGCGCACCACCGTGGCCGTGCTGCGCCTGCGCGAAGCGGGCCTGCCCTTCTTCGTGGTGCTGACCAATCCCACCACCGGCGGCGTCACCGCCTCCTATGCCATGCTGGGCGATGTCCATCTGGCCGAACCCGGCGCGCAGATCGGCTTTGCCGGCGCCCGCGTCATCGAGCAGACCATTCGCGAAAAGCTTCCCAAGGGCTTCCAGCGTTCCGAATACCTTTACGAGCACGGCATGGTGGACATGGTCGTGCATCGCCACAACCTGCGCTCCACCATCGGCTCGCTCGCCGCAATCCTGACCCGCGCCGACTCCCCCGAAGGCTTGACCAGCTCTGAACCGGTTCTGGCCCGCACCACCTTGCGTGATGCAGCAGCGGCCGCCGAGGGCGACGATGGCGATCTGCTGCCCCCGCCTGTCGCTGCTGGCGCCGAATAGGAAACTTTACCGGCATTTAAGGACAATCGCTTATTCGTGAAGCTGTTGGAGGACCGGGGGGGTCCACCGCCTGCTGCGATAGGTGAGGTCCGATGTTCAAGTTCTCCATGCCGATTGCCCGCAAGCTGCCGCTGGCGCTGATCGGGTCTGCCCTTCTGGTGAGCCTGGGCGTGGGGCTCGCCAGCTTCACCATCGGCAGCCAGGCGCTGCGCGCTTCGGCGGAAACAAACCTGCGAAGCCTCGCCAGCGAGCGCGCCGGGCAGGTCTCCACCTACTTGGCGTCGGTGGAAAATGACCTGGTCGCCACCTCGCGCTCCGAAGCCACCATTCAGGCCCTGCGCGATTTCGGCGGCGCCTGGCTGTCCTTCAAGGTCGATCCCACCGTCGAAGTGCGCAAGCTTTATGTGGACGACAATCCAAACCCGGAAAACCTGGCCGAGCTCGAAACGCTGGGCACCACCGGCGCCTATGACGTGCCCCATACCCGCGCCCATCGCGGCTTCCGCAACCAGATCGCGGTGCGCGGCTATCGCGACCTTTACCTCTTCGATCTCAAGGGCGCGCTGGTTTACACGGTCAACAAGGGTCTCGATTTCGGCACCAGCTTTGCCGAAGGCGGCCCCTATGCCGATACCGCGCTCGGCCGGGCCTTCAGCGCCGCCATCCTTTCAGAAAACCCCGACGACGTGTTTTTCGAGGATTTCGCGCCCTATGCAGCGGCCGATGGTCTGCCAGCGAGCTTTTTTGCCAAGTCCGTGTTCAACGCCCAGGGCCGCAAGATCGGTGTTCTGGCCCTCCAACTGCCTGCCGAACGGCTCAATGCGGTGATCGGCGACCGCAGCGGCATGGGTGAAACCGGCGAAGTGATCGTCGTCGGCCCTGACGCGCTGCTGCGCTCCGATTCCACCTTCACGCCCGAAAGCGATGTGCTCGCGACCACCTTCTCGGGTCCGGTGCTCGATGCGGCGCTGGCCGGCACGGCCGGCAATGGGCAGATGACCTCCTATCGCGCCACCGACATGCTGGTGGCCGCCGCGCCGGTGACGACGCTGGGCGAAAACTGGGCCGCCGTTGCCGTCATGGCCACCGACGAAGTGCTCGCGCCAGTGGCCGAGATGCGCAACACCATGCTGCTGATCGGCGCGGCGCTCCTCGCAGTTGTGGCGGCGGCAGGCTTCTGGTTCTCGCGCACCATCACCAGGCCCATCACCGAGCTGACCGGCACCATGGATGCGCTGGCCAGCGGCGACCTCGATGTCGCGGTCGGCGGCGCCGGTCGCACGGACGAACTCGGCGCCATGGCCCGCGCCGTGGAAGTGTTCCGCGCCAACGGGCAAAAGGTGGCGCAGATGACCGAGGCGGAAGCCGCCCAGATCCTTGCCACCCAGGCCGAACGCACCCGCATGATGGAAACCCTGCAGCGCGCCTTCGGCGATGTGGTGGATGCCGCCATTGCCGGCGATTTCTCGCGCCGCGTCGAGGCCGATTTCTCCAGCGCCGAATTGGATAATCTCGCGCGCTCGGTCAACATGCTGGTGGAAACCGTGGATCGCGGCCTGGGTGAGACCGGCGCCGTCCTCTCCGCCTTGGCCGAGACCAACCTCACCCAGCGCGTGCGCGGCGACTATGAAGGCGCCTTCGCCCAGCTCAAGGCCGACACCAATGCCGTGGCCGAAAAGCTCGGCGAGATCGTCGGGCAGCTGCGCGACACCTCGGGCGCACTCAAGACCGCGACCGGCGAAATCCTCTCTGGCGCCAACGACCTTTCCGATCGCACCACCAAGCAGGCCGCCACGATCGAGCAAACCTCGGCCACCATGGAGCAACTGGCCTCCACCGTGATCGAGAACGCCAAAAAGGCTGAAACCGCCAACCAGCAGGCCCGCGCCGTGTCGCGCAGCGCCCAGGAAGGCGGCGAGGTCATGGCGCAGGCCACCGACGCCATGGACCGGATCACCCAGTCCTCCGCCAAGATTTCCAACATCATCGGGCTGATCGACGACATCGCCTTCCAGACCAACCTTCTGGCGCTCAACGCCTCAGTGGAAGCGGCGCGCGCCGGTGATGCCGGCAAGGGCTTTGCCGTGGTGGCCGTCGAAGTGCGCCGCCTCGCCCAGTCGGCGGCCAGCGCCTCGGCCGACGTCAAGCTGCTGATCGAGCAGTCCGCCAACGAGGTCAAGGGCGGCTCCCGCCTTGTGGCCGAAGCCGCCGCCAAGCTTTCGGGCATGCTCGGCGCCATCCGCGACAACACCGAAGCGCTCCAGGCCATCGCCCGCGACAGCCGCGACCAGGCCAGCGCCATCGAGGAAGTCACCTCCGCCGTCCGCATCATGGACGAGATGACCCAGCACAATGCGGCCCTGGTTGAACAAACCAATGCAGCCATCGAGCAGACCGAGGCGCAGGCCAGCGAACTCGACCGCATCGTCGATATCTTCACCATCGACCGCCAGCCGCTTCGTGCCACGGCGCCAAAACCCGCCAACGCCGCCGCCCCGACCGGCATTCGCGGCATGCAAAACAAGCTCCGTGCGGCTGCCGGCAGCTACCTGTCGCGCGGCAATGCCGCCGCCGACAAGGACTGGTCCGAGTTCTAGGCGCAAGGGGCTGCGGGCGGCGCTTGAGCCCCGCCCGCAAAGAGGCTAACCCAGTGCCATGTCTCGCACCGATGCCATTCTCCAGCGCCTCAGCCAGCTTCACCCCAAGCTGATCGACCTCAGCCTTGATCGCATGCTGCCCCTGCTCGAGCGGCTGGGCAATCCTCACGATGCGATGCCGCCCACCATCCACGTGGCGGGCACCAATGCCAAGGGCTCGACCATCGCCTATCTGCGCGCCTTTCTCGAGGCAGCGGGCAAAAGCGTGCATGTCTATAATTCCCCCCACCTCGTGCGCTTCAACGAGCGCATTCGCCTGGGGGGCAAGCTGGTCGATACGCGCCGGCTCAATCGCGTGCTCGAGCATGTGGAGGCGGTCAACGGGGGCGATCCGATCACCTTTTTCGAGGTGACCACCGTTGCCGCCATGGTGTTGTTCAGCCAGACACCGGCCGATTACCTCCTGCTCGAAACCGGCATGGGCGGCACCTATGACACCACCAATGTGGTCAAGCAGCCGCTGGGCACGATCATCACCCCGGTCGATTACGATCACCAGGGTTTCCTGGGTAACACGCTGAGCGAAATCGCCTCCAACAAGGCCGGCATCCTCAAGCGCGGCGCCAGGGCCGTCATGGGCC
>CAKTFF010000189.1 GCA_934553185.1 uncultured Devosia sp. | reverse complement strand
CGCGGAAGCCCTGCGCGTCGCCGGCGTCGGCGAGGTGATCGTGACCATGGGCGCGCAAGGCTATGCGGTTGCCACAAGTACCGGCGTTGAACTCATGCAGCCCGTGCCCGCCCAGCCCGTCGATGTCACCGGTGCAGGTGACGCCATGATTGCCGGCACGCTTTTTCGCGTTCTGACTGGCGATCCGCTTCCGCTTGCCGCCCGAACCGGCGCCCTGCTCGCAAGCCTCACCACCGAAAGCGAAGCCAGCGTGCGCCCCGACCTTTCCGCCCGCTTCCTAGAAGCCGGCATGCATCGTGTTCCTGCCTAAAGCGGGACCAACAAAGAAGGCGAACTCCCATGAAAGACCTCATCAAGCTCAGCGCCGAAGTGGCTGACGCCCTCAAAACCGGCGCCCCGATCGTGGCGCTGGAATCCACCATCATCACCCATGGCATGCCCTATCCCGCCAATCTCAAAATGGCGCGCGGCGTTGAAGCGCTGATCCGAGCCGAAGGTGCGGTACCGGCCACGATCGCCGTGATCGATGGTGAACTGCGGGTCGGCCTGGACGATGGCGACCTGGAAGCCCTGGCGCAGGCGAAGAATGTCGTGAAAGCGTCCGGCCGCGATCTTGCCGCCGTGATGGTGCGCAAGCAGACCGCCGGCACCACCGTTTCAGCCACGATGCGGCTGGCCGAACTCGCCGGCATCGCCATCTTCGCCACTGGCGGCGTCGGCGGCGTGCATCGCGGCGCCGAACAAAGCTTCGACATTTCGGCCGACCTCACTGAACTCGGGCAGACCGGCACGACGGTGGTTTGCGCCGGCGTGAAGTCGATCCTCGATATCCCGAAAACGCTGGAAGTTCTGGAAACCCAGCGCGTCCCCGTGATCGCCTACGGTTCCGACGACTTCCCCGCCTTCTTCACCCGTTCCAGCGGCCTGAAGGCCGATCACCGCCTCGACTCGGTGGAAGAGATTGCCCAGGCCATGATCCTGCACCGCGCCATGGGTTCGCAGACCGGCATCCTGATCGCCAATCCCATTCCGGAAGGTGACGCGCTCGATCCGTCCTTCATCGACGGCACGATCAACGATGCCGTCGCGGAAGCAGACGCCAATGGAGTCACCCGCAAGGAGCTGACGCCCTTCCTCCTCGCCAAGATCAACGAGCTGTCGGAAGGTCGCAGTTTGAAGGCCAACATCGCGCTTGTCCGGAACAATGCGGCAATTGCGGCCAAAATTGCGGTCGCTCACGCCCGATTTCGGGCAGAAAACGCCTGAACCCATCGCGATTTCCGGTCGAAATGACCCGAAAATTCCGAAAAAATTTGGTTCCACACAGTTAGCAATTGCGGCGGACCACCGCCGCAATCTCACCCAGCGCATGTTTGCCGCTCGGGGCGATTACGAGCGCTGAGGGTCCGAGAACCCCGTCGGCAGTCGTGTAGCTGCCTCGACTTTCGCCTTAACAAATAGCGTCGCCAACAACTTGCTGTTCAAGTTGAAGGCCAAAAATCTCCAATAAAGATCACGTATCCTATACTTTTGAAGATCAGCAGCTACGTTGATGATCAGCATCATATTTACTGCAAGCAAAGCCCTCCTCATCATCATGGTAGCTGCTTAAGAATTTGTTCACGATCGATGAGTCAACCCGTTCAATCTTTACCTTTATAACAAATTCGCACGCATTGATTCAAAGTGTGACAGCGCGTGATCGGAACTGAACGAAACCCCGCCACTTTTGGCCGGCAATTCACCTCCCGTCCGACCAACGGGATTTCCCCAACCAATGAAGAAGACCGTTCTCGCCAGCATGATGCTGGTCACCGGCCTTTGCCTCCCCACCATCGCCAGCGCCCAGTGCGGCGGCGCCTCGTGGTACGCTCTCACTTCCAAGACCGCTTCCGGCGAGCGCATGAATCCTTCGAAAATGACCGCCGCCCATCGCAGCCTGCCTTTCGGTACCAAGATCAAGGTCACCAACAGCAGCAACGGCAAGGCCGTGGTTGTTCGGATCAACGACCGTGGCCCGTTCATCAAGGGTCGCATGCTCGACCTTTCCAAGGCTGCAGCCGGCAAACTCGGCTTTATCGGCAAGGGACACACCAAGATCTGCATCGAAAAGGCATAAAGCCTTCGCAGCAAAGCTGCGTTTGGTCGACCCTTGTTGTCGGCTGCTTTCCTCCTCGATCGACCACCAACGGCTGTGAGGCTCAGGGTACAACCCTGTAGATATCAAGCTCGCCGTTGAATGCCTTTGTTGGCTGCAGCCAAGCTGGCGCCGCTTTGCGGGCCAGCGCGGCAGCCAGGCTTTGCGGCGCTCGCGCGACGAGCGACCCCGATTCCGGATTGCCCGGGCACCACACAACCAGTGTCACGCCTGAACCTTGCAGCATGGTTCGCGCGGCTTCCGGATCAGCCATCAAGGCTTGCAGCGCAAGCCGATTGCCATCGTGGTTGCGATGATACGGCCCCGCAAACGCGCTATGGCTGGTGTATAAGAGAATGGCGGAGCCCAGGTTCGTGGGCGCAAGCACCCTGCCCGTCGGTTCCTGCGCCAACCCCGCATAATCACTTCTGTCATAACAGGATGTCGGGCTGTCCGGCGTTACGGCTTTGGGTTCGGTGCCCTTCATCGCGGCGAGGCCGGCATTGATGCCCACGCTCAGCGCGATCCAGCTGACGATAAACGATCCGATCCAACTTCCGGCCATGACGAGCACATGCCTGGTTGTCGGCGACTCGCTTGCTCGGCGCCGTGTATCCGCGATCCAGGACGCGAGCGCGATGGCGCTCAAGGGTATCAGGAAGAGCGCCCCCCGAACCTGCCAAAGCGTCACGAGGTAAGCCGCGAGCAACATGGCGAAGAGGAACAGTTCCGTTCTTCTCGGCTGCCTGGAGAGCCGCGCAAGCAGAACGCCGATCGCGAGCAACGGATAGACGTAATAGGTCAGCAAATCCGCAGGCTTGTCTTGCAACAGATCCCAAGCCGATTGGGCCTCTGAAACGCCCGACAACCAGTTGGCTTTCAGCCACGGATCGACCATGGCGTAGGGATCCGCGAGACATTGTGGAAAGACCAACAGCAACAGGCTGACGGTTGCGACGCCCAAGATCGCTAGAGCTGCAGCACGGCGCATCATGGTGCGTGAACCGAGCGTGATCCCGCCAATGGCAGCCAGACCAAGACCGGCTATTGTAGCTATCGCCCATTGCACGACAGAATAAGCATCACAGGCGGGCTGCATCCAGCTTGAAGCCGGTATCGTGGCAACAAAGATCGCACTTGCGATGGTGGCAAAGCCAAGCCCAAAGCCGATTGCCGTCGGCGCTTCTTCTTCACCGCGCATCAGAAACGCCAAGGCAGCGCAAAGTCCGCCGACAGCAACATAGGGCGCCGTTTCCATGCCGATCGCCAGCATCAGCGCGGCGGATGCACCGGCGCCGCCCGCCGGCCACAAGCGTCGCCGGCTTCCCACAAGCCCTGCCAGCATCGCCAGCGTCAGGGCCAGCTGGGCATTATGATGATCCAGCGCACCGGGCGCGAAGATGCCGATATAATAAAGGCTCGTTGTTGCGATCACGGTAGCCGGCAACAAAGCGGCATCGCCGGCCATGCGCCGGGCGACAAACAGGATGGCGCTGAGGGCTGCAAAGAACAGCAGCAGTGGCCAGATCGT
Source organism: uncultured Devosia sp. (assembly GCA_934553185.1). Classification (GTDB taxonomy): domain Bacteria; phylum Pseudomonadota; class Alphaproteobacteria; order Rhizobiales; family Devosiaceae; genus Devosia. Next base: position 1,501 of record CAKTFF010000189.1, on the reverse strand, counting down.
GGCCGCGATGTGCTCGGAACGCTCAGGTCCGGCGCCAAGCGCAAGCCCGATCTGGATCAGACCGGCAATCGGCGCATCGATCAGCCTCGACCAATGCATCACAAAGCCGCCGTCCAAGCCCATGCGATATTGATGCAGGTCGAACCAGCCTTGCCCGCCAAGCAGGTCTCGCACCTCGGCCAGACGCAGCATGCTGTCATTGTCGCCGCGGCCTTGATGCAGAGTGGAGAAACCGGAACTGGCGTAGACGACGAGCAGCACAAGCGTGGCGAGTGCGGCGGCTGCAAAAACGTGCTTCAGCCCAAAAGTGGTCGAACCACGGAGAGGTGGAGCCACCGAAGACGTGACGGTCATGAGATCCTGTTTACTCTTAGGCTGACAGCCTGATCAGGTGTCTTGTTCGTTGATCTGTGTTTTCGGTCGCACAGCAGGAATCTCCAGAACGCCCAGCAGAAAGGCCGAAAAGAAGACTTGGAAAGCAGTGGCGATCAGCGTCAATCCAAGCAGCACGACTCGCGGGATGCTGGGATCGTTAAGCGGGCCGAAGTCGATGGCGGCCCATGAGCCTACTGCCGAACCAAACAAGACAAGCCCCAACGCGAGACATGCTCCGGCTCCCAATGCCAGACGATCCGTGCTGATGTGTGCCTTCAGCCAGCGCGACGCCGCGTTAGGCGGGAGTAGGCCGCTTCGATCAGCATAAAGGCGCGACAAAACTCCTAAAGTGACGAGTTGCACACCCGTCACGACCATGAAGCAGGCCGCCATGAAGGTGTTGAGGTCCAACGTCAGGCTGCTACTGAGATGAACCGGTCCTGCCAACAGCACAGCCGTCAGCGTCGATCCCGCAGCGCAAAGGAACAAGCCGGGTATCACAAACAACCAACGCGGATTGTACATCAGCAGGAATTTCAGGTGCCGCCAACCGTCGCGCCAGGTCTTCAAATGCGGTGCGCGACTGCGGCCGTCCGGCTTTAACGTCGTAGGCACTTCGGCAATCCTAAGGCCGGCCAGGGCACTCCGAACAACCATTTCGCTGGCAAATTCCATTCCCATTGTACGCAGGTCCAGCTTGCGGATGGTATCCGTCCTGAAGCCACGTAGCCCACAATGAAAATCCCGCGCCTTAACATGAAAGAAGACGCGGCCAATTAGGCTGAGAACAGGATTGCCGAGGTAACGGTGCAGGAACGGCATGGCACCAGGTTCGATGCCGCCCTTGAAGCGGTTCCCCATGACGAGATCAGAGCCCCCACGCAGCGCCTCTACAAAGGGGTCAAGTGCGCCGAAATCGTAGCTATCATCGGCGTCGCCCATTATGATGAAACGGCCGTGTGCCGCTGCAATCCCACCGAGAAGTGCTGCGCCATAGCCCTTCTGCGAAACGTGAACGACGCGCGCACCGAGCTTGGAGGCGATGTCCTGCGATCCATCCGTACTGCCATTGTCCGCGATGACAATCTCGCCAATGATGGCGCTGCGCTGGAGGTAGGCTTTTGCC
>CAKTFF010000188.1 GCA_934553185.1 uncultured Devosia sp. | reverse complement strand
GTCGGACAGCCCGCCATAACCCGCCAGATCACCACCGCCGGGAATCTCGACAGCGGCCAGGGCAGCTTTGATGGCAGCAGCAAGTTCGAGGTCGGCCATTCATGCCCTCTTTCCTTCTCCCCTTGTGGGAGAAGGTGGATCGGCCAGCGGCCGAGACGGATGAGGGGTTCTCGCCACAGACTAAGCGTAGGCGGATGGAACCCCTCATCCGCCCTTCGGGCACCTTCTCCCACAAGGGGAGAGGGCAGAGCCGTCCTAAAGGATCGACTGGCCGGTGCCGGCCCAATCCTTGACGAAGCCTTCGATGCCGGCATTGGTCAGCGGGTGGTCGGCCAGCTTGCGGATCACGGCGGGCGGAATGGTCGCCACATCGGCGCCGGCCAGTGCCACCTGGGTCACGTGGTTGGGCGTGCGGATCGAGGCCGCCAGGATTTCGGTTTCAAAGGCGTAGTTGTCGTAAATCTGCCGAATGTTTTCGATCAGTTCAACGCCATCGAGGTTGATGTCGTCGAGGCGCCCGAGGAAGGGCGAGATATAGGTCGCGCCGGCCTTGGCGGCGAGCAGCGCCTGGTTGGCCGAAAAGCAAAGCGTCACATTGGTCTGAATGCCGCGATCCTTGAAGGTCTTGGTGGCCTTGAGACCGGCCAGGGTCAGCGGCAGCTTGACCACGACATTGCTGGCCAGCGCGGCGAGCACCTCGCCTTCGGCGACCATGCCGTCATATTCAAGGCTGGCGACTTCGGCCGAAACCGGACCGGGCGTCACCGAGCAGATTTCACGCACGACTTCCTTGAAGTCGCGGCCCGACTTGGCAATCAGCGACGGGTTGGTGGTCACGCCATCAACCAGACCGGCTTCATGGAGCTCCCTGATGTCCTTGATTTCTGCGGTATCGACAAAGAACTTCATGATTTCCTCCTGGTTTGCCCGTAGGCAAAAACTATAGCACGGCAGCGGCTTGCCGCCAGTGCAAAGGCTATGGGATTGCGGCCAGCATGGCGTCGGCGAGGTCGCCGACGCGATCTTCGGGAATTCCGGCGACATTGATGCGGCTGTCGCCGATCATATAAACGCCATTGGTGGCCTTAAGGTGTTCGACAACGCTGTTCGGCAGGCCCAGTAGCGAAAACATGCCACGATGATCGGCGATGAAGTCGAAGTCATGCCCGTTGGAGCGCTGGCGGATGGCGTCGCTCAGCTTTTGGCGCAGGGTGATCATGCGCGCGCGCATCACGTCGAGCTCGGCTTCCCACTCGGCGCGCAGATCGGCGTCTTCCAAAATGGTGCGGATGATTTCAGCGCCATGATCGGGTGGCTGCGAATAGGCGCCCCGAATGATGTTGAGCAATTGCGACTGCGCCGTGTCGGCCTGCGCTGCATCGCGAGCCACCAGGATGGCGGCGCCGACGCGTTCACGATAAAGGCCGAAATTCTTCGAGCCCGAAAAGGCGACCAGCGCTTCATTGACCGAGGACAAGACCTTGCGCGTGCCATAGGCGTCGGCCTCAAGCCCGTCGCCAAAGCCGAGATAGGCGAGGTCGATAAACGGCAGCGCGCCGGTGCGGGCCAGGCTTTGCGCAACTTCGTCCCACTGCTCGGGCGTAAGATTGGCGCCCGTCGGGTTGTGGCAGCAGCCGTGCAGAAGCACCACGTCGTCCTTGCCCAGCCCATCAAGGGCAGCGAGCATGGCGTTGAACTTCACCCCACGCGTTTCAGGGTCGAAATAGGGATAGAACTTGACCACGAGGCCGGCATTTTCGGCGATTGGCATGTGGTTGGGCCAGGTGGGGTCCGAGACCCAGACCGTGGCGCCGGGGCGCGCGCGATTGATCAGCGTCATTAGCACCCAGAGCGAACCGGTGCCGCCCGGCGCCTGGGCGATGCGGACGCGCGCGCGATCGACGCTGTCGCCCAAGGCCAGGTCGAGCACAGCTGTGCCGTAGCCCTTGTTGCCGGCGATGCCGAGATAGGTCTTGGTTTTTTCGTTATCGAGGATGCGCTGTTCGGCTTTGCGTACCGCGCTCATCACCGGGGTCACGCCCTTTTCGTCCTTGTAGACGCCCACGCCGAGGTCGATCTTGGTCGGCCGCGTGTCAGCGGCATATTCGCCCATCAGCGCCAGGATCTTGTCGCCAGGGGCCTTGGAGAGGGTCTCAAACATGGACTTTGTGGTTCCGGTGGAAAGCGGGGCTGTTATAGGCGGCGGAGGGGTTTTTGCAATTGCGGATGTGAATCAGAACGCGTTCCGCCCGAAGTGTCATTCCGTCCTGAACCGGGATCCATCCTGAGCTTCCAAGATGGTCCCCGGGTCGAGCCCCGGCGACACGGTGGGTGGATGCTGTCAGCGCGCTACTCCAACCTTGTCGAGTTCAGCCATGAGTTGCGGAATGATTTCAAATAGGTCACCGATCAGCGCCATGTCGGCGAGCTTAACGAGCGGCGCTTCGGGATCGCTATTGATGGCGATGATGGTCTTGGCGCCCTGAATGCCGGCTAGATGCTGCAGCGCACCGGAAATACCGACCGCGATGTAAAGGTCGGGCGCAATGATCTTGCCGGTTTGGCCGATCTGCCAATCATTGGGCGCGTAACCGGCATCGACGGCGGCGCGGGTGGCACCCACCGCCGCGCCAAGTTTACGGGCCAGGTCGGCAACCAGCGCGAACTTTTCCGCTGAGCCCAGGGCAACCCCGCCGCCGACAACGATTTGGGCAGTTGCAAGGTCCGGCGTGTCGCTTTCGCCCCCCTGCGCGGCGATGAGGCGGGCAACTGATTGCGCCGTATGCTCAATGCTTTCGATCGGTGCCGCCGTGTCCGAAATGGGAGCGGGGCGGAAGGCAGAGGCGCGGATGGTGAGGACGTGGCGCTCCTGGGTGTCGGACACAGTCTGCACCGCATTACCGGCATAGATGGGCCGATCAAAGCGCGTTGGAGAATGGATGGCGACGATGTCGGTCACCGGCATGAGGTCGAGACGTGCGGCAAGGCGCGGCATCACGTCCTTGCCGACACTGCCCGCGCTGGCGACCACATAAGCATACCGAACGGCCAGCGTTTCGAGCAGCTTTTCGAGCCCATCTGCCAACGAATTACCCTGCGCCACCACAACCTTGTCGACGCCAGCAAGGGTAGATGCGGTTTGGGCAATTGCCGCGCCGTTGTCAGCGACCACCAGCACATCCACCGGACCAAGGCTGCTGGCTGCCTGGACCACCCGGGCGGTGGCGGGCGACAACTGTCCGTTGTCGTGATCGGCCAGAACGAGAACACTCATCACAGCGCCTCCATTTCAGAGACTTCGGCGGCAATGAAGGCAGCCAGTTCGCCAACGGAACCGACCGTTTTTCCCGCCACACGCTCAGGCGGCGGGGAGATCTTTTCCACCTGGAGGCGCGGGGCGAGATCGACGCCAAACTCGGCGACCGGGCGGATGGCCAGCGGCTTGGCGCGGGCTTTCATCACCATGGGCAGCGCAGCATTGCGCGGCGTGTTGAGACCGAGGTCAGCGGTCACGATCGCCGGCAGTGGCAGGCTCACCGTTTCGGTGCCGGCATCGATGTCGCGGGTCACCTCCAGCATTTCTCCGCTGAGCTTGATGGCGGACGCAAAGGTCGCCTGCGGGCGCCCCAGCAGCGCCGCCAGCATCTGGCCGACATGGTTGCTGTCGTCGTCCACCGCCTGCTTGCCCAGGAGAACGAGGTCAGCATTTTCTTCGGCCACGACCTTGGCCAGCAGCTTGGCGATGGTCAAGGTTTCGAGCTCGGCATCAGTTTGCACCAGAATGCCGCGATGGGCGCCCATGGCAAGGGCCGTGAGGATCACGTCGGTTGCCACCTTGGGCCCAATCGAAACGATGACGATCTCGTCGGCATGTCTGGCCTCGGCCAGTTGCACCGCCGCTTCCACCGCATGCTTGCAGAAGGGGTTCATGGACATGCGCACGCCATTGGTTTCGACGCCGGAGCCATCGGGCCGCACGCGGATGCGCACGTTGTGATCGACGACACGCTTGATGGCGACCAGGATTTTCATGAGCTCTCCGCAGGTTGGCCGTGTGATGGCAAAATTGGCAAGCAGGGGCAAGCCACAGCCCGGCAAATTTGGGCTAGTGTGCGGCTCATTGTTGGAAAACGCTGCCGCAAGCGGCGCCACGTCCCTCCCCAGACAAGTTCATGCTAGAGTTGACGCCGCCAAGTGGGACAGCGACACTGACCCACAACAAAAGTGTTTGGTTTTCCCCTATGCCCGTTATCAATCGCGTTGCCGAGTTTGCCCCTGAAATCGCCGCCTGGCGGCAGGATTTCCATGCGCATCCCGAGGTGCTCTACGAGGTGGTGCGCACGGCCGGGATCGTTGCCGACAAGCTGCAGGATTTCGGCTGCGACGAGGTGGTCTCCGGCATCGGGCGCACAGGCGTTGTCGCCATCATCAACGGCCGCAGCAATACGAGCGGCCGCACCATTGCCCTGCGCGCCGACATGGACGCGCTGCCCATGACTGAAAAAACCGGCAAGCCCTATGGCTCCACCGTCCCCGGCAAGATGCATGCCTGCGGCCATGACGGGCACACGGCAATGCTGCTGGGCGCCGCCAAATATCTCAGCGAAACGCGCAATTTCGATGGACGCATCGCCCTGGTGTTCCAGCCGGCCGAAGAGGGCGGCGCCGGCGGCAAGGCCATGCTCGAGGATGGGCTGGTGGAGCGGTTCGGAATCGATGAATTTTACGGCATGCACAACTGGCCCGGCATGCCGGCCGGGGAATTCGGCATCCGCGCCGGCGGTATCATGGCGGCGACCGACCGGTTCTATGTCGACATTATCGGCCGGGGCGGCCATGCGGCCCGTCCGCAAACCACGATCGACCCGATCGTGGTGGCCGCCAACATGATCGTGGCGCTCCAGTCCATCGTGTCGCGCAATGTCGATCCCCTGGCCAATGCCGTGCTGTCGGTGACCATGGTGGAAGCGGGCGAAGCCGATAACGTGATCTCGCGCAGCGCCAAGATCACCGGCACGGTGCGCACGCTTGATGGCGCAGTGCAGGACATGATCGAGCAGCGGCTCGCCGACTTCATCCCCCAGTTCGCCCGCAGCTTCGGCGCCGCGGCCACCGTGCGCTATGCGCGCGGTTATCCGGTAACGGTCAATGCCCGCGAACAGGCCACGTTCGCGGCAAG
>CAKTFF010000187.1 GCA_934553185.1 uncultured Devosia sp. | reverse complement strand
ATCGTCGCGCTCACCATCTGCTACTCCGCCTTCATCGCCGAAATCTTTCGCGCCGGCATCGAGTCGGTGCAGCGCGGGCAGATCGAGGCGGCCCGCTCGCTGGGTCTCTCGCCATGGAAGTGCTTTCGCCTCGTTACCTTTCCCCAGGCCCTGCGCACCATCCTCCCCCCGCTCGCCAATGATTTCGTGTCCATGATCAAGGACTCCGCCCTCGTGTCCGCATTGGGCGTCCAGGACATCACCCAATTGGGAAAAGTCTATTCCTCGGGCACCTTCCTTTTCTTTGAAACCTACAACATCGTCGCCTTCCTCTACCTGTCCATGACCATCACCCTCTCCCTCCTCATTCGCCTGCTCGAACGCCATCTGCGCAACAATCGAATTGCATGAGGTCGCCCCGCGCTCTCGCTCGCCTACGATTGCTTTCCTCGGGCCTGACCCGAGGGCCACGTCCAACCAGGCACATACCTGGAAAGACCCGCAGGTCTCGCCCCCTTGCACCCCACCCCCGACACACCATTTATGCGCAGACCTAACCGGAGACCCCCATGAACCGCATCGCCGCCCTTGCCGCCGCCGCTACTCTCGCCGTTACCCTGGCTGCCTGCGGTGGAGACAGCCGTGAAGTGGGCACGGTCGGTGTCGACTGGACCGGCAATGATATTTCCGTCGATGCCGTCGCCGATCCTGAGGTGAGCGGGGTCGTCTGCCACCTGGCCTATTTCAACCGCTCCTTCATCGATCGTCTTCAGCAGGGGAACTGGTTCGAGGACCCCTCCTATTCAGCGCTCGACTGCTCGGTGGCTGGGCCGATCACCATTGGCGACATCAACACCCGCGCCGGCGGCGAGGAAGTCTTCCGCGAAGGCCGCTCGCTGATCTGGAAGTCCCTGCGCGTTTCCCGCATCTATGACGCGGCAAACAACTCCCTGATCTATCTGGCGCATGCGCGTGAGCTTCAGCAGGGCTCGGGCAAGATGAGCCTTTCGGTTGTGTCCCTTGCCGGGCAGCAGGTCACCTGGACCAATGGCGCACCGGCAGGGCAGTAAAGGGTTTACTCCCCTCTTGCGTCGCGGCGGAATGTCATCGCGCGGGGACGCAGGAGAACATAAAAGCATTCCGCTCTCAGCCACTTCATGCTGGCGCGCAGAGCACGATATGCTGTTGGCAAGACGTCGGGTCTGAACCCGGAACAGGAAAAGGCAAAACAATGGCAATTCTGATTGGCGATACCGCCCCCGACTTCACGCTGGATTCCACCGAAGGCCCGATCCACTTTCACGACTATATCGATGGGTCCTGGGCGGTGCTGTTCAGCCACCCCAAGAACTTCACCCCCGTTTGCACCACCGAGCTGGGCTACACCGCCAAGCTCAAGCCCGAGTTTGACAAGCGCAGCGTCAAGGTGCTGGGCCTCTCCGTCGACAAGCTCGAGGATCACGGTGGCTGGGCGCGCGACATCGAGGAAACCCAGGGCACGGCCCTCAACTTCCCCCTCCTTGCCGACACCAAGGGCGAAGTTGCCCGCCTCTACGACATGATCCATCCCAATGCGGACAACACCCTGACCGTGCGCTCGGTTTTCGTCATCGGCCCCGACAAGAAGGTCAAGCTCAAGATCGAGTATCCCGCGTCCACCGGCCGCAACTTCGACGAGGTCATCCGCGTCATCGACTCGCTGCAACTGACAGCCAAGCACTCGGTGGCGACGCCCGTGAACTGGAAGAATGGCGAAGACGTCATCATCGCTTCGTCGGTGTCAGCCGATGCCGCCAAGGAAAAGTTTCCCGGCGGCTGGAAGGAACCCAAGCCATACCTTCGCATTGTTCCCCAGCCCCGCGCGTAAACACGCGCATCCCTTTTCTCCCTGACTAACTGGCGGTGGATCACTCCACCGCCTTTTCTTTATCCCCCACGCTCCGGCAGAGGCTAAGCTCCTCCCAGCGGCGTCTTGCACCTGATCTTAACCGCGCGTCGATCATCCTGTCGCTTCCACCCAGGACGATGACGTGACCAGATCCGCCGCCAGCCGTACCGCGCCCGACCTTCGCCTCGTTGTCCTGATCTGGCTCGTTGCCGTCGTCATTCTCGTGGTGCGAGCCCTTTACGGCCGCGCCGGCTTACCCTTTTTCGCCGATACCGATGATGCCATGCGCATGGTCATGGTGCGCGACTTTGTGGCGGGCCAACCCTGGTATGACCTGACCGCCCACCGGCTCAACACTCCTTTCGGCGCCGAAATCCATTGGTCGCGCCTGGTCGACTTGCCCTTGGCGGCACTGGTGATGGTGTGGACACCTTTCGTCGGCGCAGACACAGCGCTCGTTGCCGCCGGCTATTGCTGGCCCATGCTGCTCCTGGCTCTGCTGCTCTGGATCAGCGCCCGCCTTGCCCTGCGCCTCGTGGGGCCAGAAGGCGTGTTGCCCGCCCTCATCCTTCCGGTGCTCAGCCCTGCCATCACCGCCGAGTTCACCCCGGGCCGGGTCGACCACCACAACGTTGTCATTCTCCTGACCCTGGCGGTGATCTGGACCGCCGTTGAATCCATAGGCCGTCCCCGCTTTGCCATAGCCTGCGGCGTGCTTGCCGCCACCGCCTTGGCCATTGCCACCGAGTCCCTTCCCATCCTTGCCGCCGCTATCGTGGTCTTCGGCCTACTTTGGGTGCACGATCCCGCTCACAAGTGGACCATGCGCGCCTTCGGCTTGTCCTTTGCTGCGGCATCAGCGCTGCATCTCGCCGCATTTCGTCCACCCGCCCGCTGGCTCGAACCGGCCTGCGATGTTCTTTCGCCGACCTATGTCGGCGTCGCACTGGTTGTCGCCCTGGTGTTCACCGTTGCGAGCCTTGTTCCTGCGCCGCGGAGATGGTGGCAGCGACTGACACTGCTCGGCGTCTCAGGCCTTCTTGGCCTTGCCGCTGTTCTGGCGCTCTATCCGCAATGTCTCGGCGGCCCTTATGGGGAACTCGACCCCTGGCTGCAGCGCAATTGGATTGCCGGCATTGTTGAAGCCCGGCCCTGGACCACGGCTTTGTTCGAGTTGCCTGCCTATTCCGTCGCCGTGGCCCTGCCCACGCTCCTGGCAGCAATCGTTGTTGCCTGGCGCCTCTGGCGGGTGCCTGAGGAGCGCCTCCAATGGGCCGCGCTGCTGCTATTCCTTGTGTTCACCGCTGTTGTCATGCTGGCGCAGGTGCGTGGCGCTCGACTGGCGATCATGCCGGCAATCCCCGCCGCTGCGTGGCTGATCGTTGCGGCCCGCGCCCGCTATCTCGCGCGTTCCAGTATTGGCTCGATTGCCGGTCTGCTCATAAGCTGGCTAGCCTTTTCAGGCGTCATCGTGTCGCTGGTGGTGACGCTTGCCGTCAACCTTTCGCCCGGACGAGCCCAGCAGATGGCCGCGGTGCGCCTCAGCAAGGAGCCGTGCCTCCTCCCCGACGCTTTCAGGCAGCTGCGATCCATGCCGCCGCAACGTGTCATGACGCCGGTCGATCTGGGCGCCCACCTGATGCTCTATACCGGGCACGACGTTGTCTCTGCCCCCTACCACCGCAACGCCCAAGGGGTGCGCGACACCTTCCGCTTCATCAACGATCCCATCGAGGTGGCGCAAACGGTTCTGGAGGAGCGCGGCATCAGTCTGGTTGTGCTTTGCCCGGCCATGGCTGAACTGCAAGGCCTGCCCAACCGCGCCCCCGACAGCTTCGCCAACCTTTATCGCGACGGAACACTGCCCGACTGGCTCGACGAAGTTACCGCGCCGGGTAGCGCGCTCCAGGTTTTCGCCGTCACTCTGCCACAGGGGCCCTGATGCGAGGCCATTATTCAAACAACAAAAAGGTCGGCCCGGAACCCCGAACCGACCTTCTGCATGCTCACCGCCCTGTTTATTCGGCAGCGACGCCAACCCCGATCGGGCAGGAAACGCCGGTACCCTGCAGGCCGCAATATCCGCGCGGGTTCTTGGCGAGGTACTGCTGATGATAGGTCTCGGCATAGAAGAATTCACCGGCCGGCGCGATTTCGGTCGTGATCTGTCCAAGGCCACGCTGGCTCAGCGCCTGCTGGTAGGCCGCGCGGCTGCGCTCCACGATCTCTGCCTGTTCCGGCGTCGTCGTATAGATGGCCGAACGATACTGCGTCCCCACATCATTGCCCTGGCGCATGCCTTCGGTCGGATTATGCTCTTCCCAGAATGTCTTGAGCAGCGTCTCGAGGCTGATCTTGGCCGGATCAAAGACCACCTTTACCGCTTCGGTATGCCCTGTTCTGCCCGAGCATACTTCCTCATAGCTCGGATTGGGCGTCGATCCGCCCTGGTAGCCAACTGCGGTCACCACCACACCTGGCAATTGCCAGAACAGCCGCTCGGCGCCCCAGAAACAGCCAAGGCCAAGATAAATCGTCTCGGCGCCTTGCGGGTAGGGGCCCTTCAGCGCTGCGCCATTGACGAAGTGCTCGCTGGCAACCGGCATGGCTTCGCTGCGGCCGGGCAGGGCCTCGCTTGCTGAAGGAATGGTGGTGGGCTTGGTTTTGAAAAACATAGCAATCTTCCTTTCCCCGCCCGAGAGCGGGATGAACGCGTTCAGATCTGCTCCTGCCGCAGGAAACGCTGGCGTTGCGGCCGCCGACCCAGAAGCGCCAGCACGATCCCCGGCACGGCAAAAACCGCAAAGGCGGGGTAACTCAGCACCGCCTGAAGCGCCGTATCGAGCAGGCTGGCAAAAAAGCGGCTGGCGAAGAACGCCCGCACGCCATCAAGGCTTGGCGGATGCACCTGCAGCCAGAGGTCTGCCAGGCTCGTGAACACCAGGCGGCTGGCTCCGAGGGACTTCGTGCCGTCAACAACAATAAGCACCAGTGCCAGGCCGATCAGCCAGGTCCCGGCAATTCGCAAGATGAGCCGCATCGGATTTCCCTGTGCCTGCGGGGAGAAAGAGGCTGGCCTGCTCTTGAGGGCCCCTGAGACAAGGCGTTTGTGCCACGTCCCGAGCCATGCTCACAAGATGGGATTGCCCTTCGGCAAAAACAATCCGCATCCCGGTGTCGTGATCCCTTGCGCCCGAAGCGATCATAAGTATATTGCGCCTCGCTCGCGCCGGCTAACCCCGGCCCCTCCGCCCCTCCAAGGCGAAGACAGGCGATGCGGAGAGATGGCCGAGTGGTCGAAGGCGCACGCCTGGAAAGTGTGTAGGCGGGGAACCGTCTCAAG
>CAKTFF010000186.1 GCA_934553185.1 uncultured Devosia sp. | reverse complement strand
AGGTAGCGTTGAACGAGGCCCGGCGCTGCTCCGGCGTTGTCGCCCCCACCGCCTGCAACGCATCCTCGACGCGCTTCATGGCATTGGCAAAGTTGCGCGGCACACCGGCCCAATCGGCGGTATAAACTCCTGGATCGCCGCCCAGGGCATCGACGCAAAGCCCCGAATCGTCGCTCAGCGCCAGCATGCCGGACGCCTTGGCGGCGGCATGGGCCTTGATGCGGGCATTTTCGGCGAAAGTGGTGCCGGTTTCTTCCGGCTCGGGCAGGCCCAGCTCGCCGGCCGATGTGAGCTCCAGCCCAAACGGGGCAAACAGCTCGCGAAATTCGGCGAGCTTGCCGGCATTGTGCGTGGCAATCACCAGCCGGTCGCCCCGGCGGAGCGGAGGGATGGTGCTCATTTGGCAGCCCTTGGCTTGCTGTCGAGTGCGCGGGCAACATCGTGCCACAAGGGGCAGTTGGCCGGTTCATGCGGGCGCGTTGCGGCAACCGGCTTGGCTTGCGCCTTGGCCGTTTTCTTGAGAAGCCAGCCGATCATTGCAGCGCCTCCTCTTGCAGAAGCGTCAGCTCGCCGATGCCCCCTTCGGCCAGCGCCATGAGGCTGTTGAGTTCATCGCGGGAAAACGGCACCTGCTCGGCCGTGCCCTGGATTTCAACGAACTTGCCCGAGCCGGTCATCACGAAATTGGCGTCGGTATGGGCTTCGACGTCCTCAAGGTAATCAAGGTCCAGCACCGGCGTGCCGCGATAAATGCCGCAGGACACCGCAGCCACCGAATCGCGCAGCGCCACCCCCTTGGTCAGCTTGCGCTCGTCCATCCACTTGATGGCATCGGCCAGCGCCACATAGGCGCCGGTGATGGACGCGGTGCGGGTGCCGCCATCGGCTTCCAGCACGTCGCAATCGAGCGTCACCTGATTTTCACCCAAGAGCTGCAGGTCGACCACGGCGCGCAGCGAGCGGCCGATCAGGCGCTGAATTTCCTGGGTACGGCCCGATTGCTTGCCGGCCGTTGCTTCGCGGCGGGTGCGCTGGCCGGTCGCGCGGGGCAGCATGCCATATTCAGCCGTAACCCAGCCCTGGCCCTTGCCGCGCAGCCAGCCGGGAATGGAGGTTTCAACAGAAGCGGTGACCAGCACCTTGGTGTTACCAAACGAGACAAGGCACGAGCCCTCGGCCTTCTGGGCAACATGGCGCTCGATCGAGACGGCGCGCATCTGGTGGGGTTCACGTCCGGAAGGGCGCATCGGGTATCCGAAGAAAATTGCTGTTAACCGCCTCTTAACCCTCCCGGCGCCCGCTCACAAGCCGCACTGCCTTGGCGCAGGGCGGCAATGCGCTTAAATGAGGTGCCACAGTTAAAGCGGACGATTTGAACCAAACCCATGGTCAGACCACCTGAAGACTTTCTCAGCGTGCTCAATGCCCGCAGCCAGGACATTTTTCGCAAGATCGTCGAGCGTTATCTCGACACCGGCATGCCGGTGGGGTCGCGCGACCTGTCCCGCATGCTCCAGACCGGCCTGTCGCCCGCGTCGGTGCGCAATGTCATGGCCGACCTCGAGGATCTGGGGCTGATCGCGGCGCCCCATACCTCGGCCGGCCGGGCGCCGACGCAGGACGGGTTGCGCTTTTTCGTGGATGCCATGCTGGAAGTGGGCGCGGTGGACGAGCGCGAACGCTCCCAGATCGCCCAGTCCATCGAGGGGCAGCATCGCGGGCAAGTGGAGGACGTCCTCACCGAAGCCAGCCAGCTTTTGAGCGGGCTGAGCCAAGGCGCAGGCGTCGTAATCGCGGCCAAGTCGGACCTCGTGTTGCGCCATCTCGAATTCGTGCGCCTCGATGCCACCCGAGCCATGGCAATCCTGGTGGGGCAGGACGGGCAGGTGGAAAACCGCATCATGGATGTGCCGCCGGGCCTCACCGCCTCAGCCTTGACGCAGGCGGGCAATTTCCTCGCGCGCCATGTGGTCGGTCATACCATCGCCGAAGCCCGACGGACCCTTGGCGAGCAGCGTGCCGAACAGCGGGCCGAACTCGACGAGTTGACGCAAAAGCTGGTGGATGCTGGCATTGCAACGCTTGGCCAGTCCTCGGCCACCAGCCAACCCACGGTGATCGTGCGGGGCCGGGCGAACCTCCTTAACGACGCCATGGCTTCGGATGAACTGTTGCGCATGCGGCAGTTGTTTGATGAACTCGAAAGCAAGGACGGTCTGCTGGAACTCTTGGGCGATGCCGAAAAAGCGCAAGGCGTGCGCATCTTCATCGGCTCGGAAAACAAGCTGTTTTCCTTGTCCGGCTCCTCGGTGATCCTGAGCCCCTACAAGGACGCCAACGACAAGGTCGTGGGCGTGCTGGGCGTTATCGGCCCGACACGGCTCAACTATGCGCGCATCGTGCCGGTGGTGGATTACACGGCCAATGTCATTACCGCCATGATGGCGCGGAAAAGGTGATCTGTCGTTCCCACTAGACTTCATGGTGAGCCTGTCGAAGCACGAGGTCGTGGCAACAAGCCTCCACTCGCCCGACCTCATGGTTCGACAGGCTCACCATGAGGTCTTTGGAGGACCGGCGCACGCGCTCGACACTTGAAAACCTATCCCGTTTGGCCGATATCCGGCTTCAATCCCAAACCTGTGCGGAACGAAACAATGATGAGCGACGAGAACGCCGCGTCGGGCGAGACGCCTGAAAACGAAATCAACGATGCGCCGGAAATCGACCCGATTGAAGCGCTGCGCGCCGAAAATGCCGAGCTCAAGGACCGCGTGCTGCGCAGCCATGCCGAGATGGAAAACCTGCGCAAGCGAACCGAGCGCGATGTCAACGACACGCGCTCCTATGCCATTGCCGGCTTTGCCCGCGACATGCTGAGCGCCACCGATGCCTTGAGCCGTGCGCTGATGGTGCTGCCGGCTGACGCGCGCGAATCAGGTGATGCGACCACCAAGTCGCTGATCGAAGGCATCGAGATGACTGAGCGCGAAATGCAGCGGCTTCTGGCCAAGCATGGCGTCAAGCCGATCGAGGCCGAAGGGCAGAAGTTCGATCCCCATCGCCACCAGGCCATGTTCGAAGTGCCGGACGCCACGCGCCCCGAAGGCACGGTTGTGCAGGTGGTTCAGGCCGGTTTTGCTATCGGCGACCGCGTATTGCGCCCGGCCATGGTCGGCGTCGCCAAGGGCGGGCCCGCGCAGGCTTCAGCCGATGAGGCGGTCGACAAGAGCGCCTAGGTTTCACGTGAAACGCTCAGCTCTTGGGCGCCTGCGCTTAATTTCCCACGAGCTAAATGCGGCGCCTCCCCCTTGACGGGGGAGGATGGGAGGGGGTGTCGAGAGCCCCAATACTGTGGCCAATCATCCCCCACCCTTGATCCCTCCCCGCAAGGGGGAGGGTGTCGACTGAAAGTCCGGTTACCCCAGGATCTCCCGGCTCATCACCCGCCCGACACCCGCCTCCGCAATATCGGCCCAGGCCCGCTGCAGTGATCCGGCATTGTCGATAGCCCGCGTCGCATCCTCGATTACCGTGACGTCGAACCCGCCTGCTGCGGCGTCGATGGCGGTCCAGCCCACGCAGAAGTCCGTCGCCAGCCCCACAACATAGAGCCGGTCAACATCGCGCTCGTTGAGATAGCCCGCGAGGCCCGTTACCGTCTCGCGGTCCGCTTCCTGGAAGCCGGAATAGCTGTCGATCTCGCGGTTATAGCCTTTGCGGATGATCAGTTGCGCATGGGGAATGTCGAGGTCCGAGGTGATTTGGGCGCCATGGCTGCCCCAAATGCAATGGTCGGGCCAAAGCACCTGGGAGCCGTAAGAAAGCTCGATCATCTCGAACGGCTGCTTGCCCTCGTGCTGGCTGGCAAAAGAGACGTGGTCGGCCGGGTGCCAGTCCTGAGTCAGGACGACATTGCGGAACCGCCTGGCCAGCTGGTTAATCAGCGGCACGATTTCATCCCCGCCCGCGACGGCAAGACTGCCGCCGGGCAGGAAATCATATTGCATGTCCACCACGACCAGCACGTCGCCCGGATTGATGTCGATCATTGCCCTTCATCCTTTATCCACTCGGCCCGCAGCAGGCCACGCACCGAATTGCCCAGCCAAATCGCCTCGGCTTCGCGCAAGTCGCTTGGACCGAGCACCTGTTCGCGAGCGCGGCCGGTGGCCAGCAGTTCGGCCCGTAGGGTGCCCGGCAGAAGACCCGAGGACAAGGGCGGCGTCAGCAGTTGCCCGTCCCGCTCGACGAAGAGGTTGGTGATCGAGCCTTCGGTCAACTCGTCCCGTTCGTTCAGAAACACCACTTCATCCACCCCCAAGGCGGCCTGCGCGCGTTGACGCGGCGCATCATAGAAGTCGCGATGGGTGGTCTTGTGCCTCAGCCACAGCATCTGCCCGTCAAGCCGTTCGGGCGCAATAACGAAGCGGAAAACATCTGGATTAGCGGGCAGGGCAGCAGCCGATACCGCTGGCCCATCGGCCGCTAGCGTCAGCCGCACGCGCAGGGGCGTCTCGGACGCCGGGACGCTGTCCAGTAAACCCAGAACAGCATCGCGCTCGAACGGCAGGTCGAAATAGCGGGCGGATTGCTCCAGGCGTTCGAGGTGCCGCTCCAAAAGCCAATACTGCCCATCAGCCTGGCGCAGCAGGGTTTCGATCAGCGTCACGTCGGGACCGGGGTCGCGCAAAAACGCCATTTTCAGCAAGGCCTCGCGATATTCGTCTTCGGCAACACTGTCGGCGACAATGCCGCCGCCAATGCCGATCTCGCCGCGCCCTTGCTCGTCGACCACCGCCGTGCGGATCGCCACATTGAGATGGAGGTCGCCACCTGGAGCAAAATAGCCGATCGAGCCGGTATAAACCCCGCGCGGTTCGGCTTCCACCTCGTTGATGATTTCCATGGCCCGCAGCTTGGGGGCGCCGGTAATCGAGCCGCAGGGAAAGAGGTTTTCGAGCAGCTTGGTTGTGGACACATCGGGACGGCGCCGGGCGGTAATGCCCGACGTCATGGTGTGCAGCGTGCGATAGGTCTCGACGGTGAAAAGGTCCGTCACCTTGACCGAGCCGATTGTGCTGATGCGCCCCAGATCGTTGCGCAGCAAATCAACGATCATCAGGTTTTCCGCGCGGTTCTTTTGGTCGGCAGCCAGGGCGGCGCGTCCGGCCTGATCCTCCGCCAGCGTTTGTCCGCGCTTGAGCGTGCCCTTCAACGGCCGCGCCTCGAGCACGCCATCGCGGCTGCGCACGAAG
>CAKTFF010000185.1 GCA_934553185.1 uncultured Devosia sp. | reverse complement strand
GCGCCTTCATGGAGGAAAGGCCGACTGGCTCTACTGGCTTTCGCTGCTCGAAGAGTTCGTCCTTCACCAGGCGGCCGGCTGTCAGCACGTCGCTGACGCGGCAATCTTCAAGGCTGTCGAGCAGTGCAATATCGGCCCTCCACCCCGGTGCGACCAGACCCCGATCACGCAGCCCAAAGATGCGCGCCGCCGAATGGCTGGCGGCACGGTAAACGTGGTGCAGTGGCCGTCCCATGGCGATCAGGCGCCGAATGGAACTATCCAGATGGCCTTCCTCGGCAATATCGAGCGGGTTGCGGTCGTCGGTGCAAAGCGCAACAAAGCTCGATGTATTCTCGTCCAGGATTTCGGCCAGGGCAGGGAGGTCCTTGGAAACCGAGCCCTCTCGAATGAGGATGGCCATGCCCTTACTCAGCTTCTCCCGAGCTTCGGCGGCACTGGTCGCCTCGTGGTCGGTGCGGATGGCAGCGGCAAGATAGCCGTTGAGCGCTGTGCCGAGCAGCAAAGGCGCGTGGCCATCAATATGGCCGCCTTGAAATGCTGCGAGTTTGGCGACTATGCCCGGATCGGCCGAAAGAACACCGGGAAAGTTCATCATTTCGGCAAGGCCAATGACCTTGGGATGCGTGCGGAAGGGCTCAAGGTCACCGATTTCTAGGGCAGCGCCGGAGGTCTCGAAACCGGTGGCCGGAACACAGGATGACAGGTTTACCCTGATGTCCATCACAGTCTGCTCGGCGCAGCGAAGGAAGTATTCGATGCCCTCGGCGCCAAGGACATTGGCAATCTCATGAGGATCGCAGATCACGGTGGTCACGCCATGGGGCAGCACGCAGCGGTCGAACTCGAACGGGGTGACGAGCGACGATTCGATATGCAGATGGGTGTCGATGAAGCCCGGCACTGCGAAGCGCCCGCGGCCATCAATGGTGTTCTTGCCCTCGTAATGGGCATGGGTGCCCACGATACGATCCTCAACGATGGCGATGTCCGTTTCGGTGACCGCTCCGGTGATCACATCGAGCAGGCGCACATTCTTGATAACGACGTCTGCGGGCTCCTTGCCTTGGCCGGCCATAATCATGCGGGTGAGAGTGGCGGCATCGGACATATGCAATTCCTTTGTGGGCGGCGAATAAGGGTCGGCTCAGCGCACGGAGACGTCAAGCCTTGTCCGTGAAGTGATCGGAACCGGCAGCCTTGCGCGCCGTTGCTGTGGAACAACATAGGAGAGCGTCATGGAAACCTACGATCCCAACAAGAACGCGACGGAAGCACGTCAGGCGAGCGGCCGGAAGATGAATTTGCGCGTGCTGGTGATGTCGCTGATCGGCATCGTTGTGCTGTTCGCCATTGTTTACATGATTTTCACGCTCACCCAGCCAAATCCGAACTGAGAAACCATGCGCCTCAAAAAGGTTAGTCGCACCGACCTCACCATCACTCGGCAACGTCAGGGAAAAGGCTACTGCTTCCGCGATGCAAGTGGCGCTCTGGTCAGCGACAAAGAGACCAGAGCTCGTGCCGCTGCGCTGGGGATCCCTCCTGCGTGGCGCGATGTGCGTATTGCGCCGCAGGCCAATGCGCATATTCAGGTGCTCGGCATCGATGAGAAGGGGCGCGACCAATATATCTATCATCCCGACTGGGAGTTGCGGCGCGACGGCAAGAAGCAGAAGCGGCTTGCTGCACTGACATCGGTGCTGCCTCGTCTGCGTCGCAACGTTGCCGCCGGTCTTCAGGGTGAAGTAGGCAGCCGCGATCTTGCGCTTGCCATTGCAGTGGCGCTGATCGACAAGACGGCTATGCGCGTCGGGCGCGAGAAGTATCTCGAAGCGAGCGGCACGCGCGGGGCGGGAACGCTGTACAGCCGCGATGTCGTCGTCGGTGATGGCGAGATTGCCGTAACCTTTGATGCCAAGGGTGGAAAGCGCGCCGAATACAAGGTCGTCGACGCCGCGCTTACCGAGGCCATCCGCAAAATCAAAACTCTGCCAGGCAAGCGTTTGCTGGTTTATCGTGGCGATGATGGAAAAGTCAGGCCCATCAAGACCGGCGCTATCAACGAGTACTTGCGGTTGGTGGCCGGAGTTGAGATCTCTGCCAAGGATTTCCGTACGCTGCATGCAAGCTCGCTGGCCGCTGAGCAATTGGCTCAACTTGATGTCGCTTCATCTGAGACCGGACGCAGGCGGCAGATGGCTCAAGTTGCAAAACAGGTCTCGGAAGTGCTGCGCAACACGCCTGCCATTTCCCGCAAGTCCTATATCGCGCCATGCCTGTTCAAGCTGTTCGGTGATGGCAAACTCAAGCCCATATGGGAAACGGCTGGGAACGGGCGTGCCGGCATACTGACGCGGGAAAAGCGCCTTGGCGTTGTGCTCGCGGCAGTTGGCTAAGCGAGGCAGATCTGGGCCAAAGTTCCTGCTTCGGCTCAACGTCTTCGTGGACTAACCTGCGCGAGAGGGAGATAGCTGTGACCAAAGTCCGAGCCCTCGTCCTGGAACGTCAACACGACTTGGCGTTGCGCGACATCGACATGCCGCTCGATGTCGGTCCCGGCATGGTCAAGATCACGATCCATACCGTTGGGGTCTGCGGGTCGGACGTCCACTATTATATCCATGGCAAGATCGGGCCCTTTGTTGTGGACCAGCCTATGGTGCTGGGCCACGAGGCGTCGGGAACTGTGGTCGCGGTGGGAGAGGGCGTGACACACCTCCGGGTTGGGGATCGGGTTTGCATGGAGCCCGGTATTCCTGATCCCCACTCCCGGGCATCGCGCTTGGGCATGTATAATGTTGACCCCGCCGTTTCCTTCTGGGCGACGCCGCCGGTGCATGGTGTCCTCACAGCAGAAGTCGTGCACCCCGCAAACTATACATTCAAGCTGCCGGATCATGTGAGCTTCGCCGAGGGCGCGATGGTCGAGCCTTTCGCCGTCGGCATGCAGGCCGCGAGCAAGGCGCGCATCGTTCCAGGCGACACGGCTGTTGTGCTGGGCGCCGGCCCTATCGGCACCATGGTTGCGCTTGCGGCCCTTGCCGGCGGCTGTGCGCGGGTGATCATTGCCGACTTTGCGCAGCCAAAGCTGGATATCGCTGCGCAGTATCAGGGGATTATCGCTGTTAATATCCGAGAGCAGGACCTTGTAGGTGAGGTCGCAAGTTTGACGGATGGCTGGGGCGCCGATGTAGTTTTTGAATGCTCAGGCTCTCCTCAGGCATGGAAGACCATCATGGATCTGCCAAGGCCCGGCGGCGCAATCGTGGTGGTCGGCCTGCCGGTCGAGCCAGTAGCGGTCGACATCGCTGCTGCATCAGTCAAGGAAGTACGGATCGAGAACGTTTTCCGCTACGCCCACCAATATGACCGCGCCATCGCGCTGATCGCTTCGGGCAAGGTTAACCTTAAGCCGCTCATTTCGGAAACGTTCCGTTTCGAGGATGCGAAGGTGGCGTTCGAGCGGGCGGTGGAAGCGCGCCCAAGCGACGTGAAGCTGCAAATCCGGGTCGCTCATTAACGCGGGACGACCTGACGGCGGGAACCACCAAACGCCGCATCAGTTTGTGGGCAAAGTGTCACAGACGGATCTTAAGCGATGGATATAGGCAACGAAATCGGCATGGTTCAAACCCATTTACCGCAGCACATCATTGCCATCAGATTACTGATCGCGGCTGTGTTGGGCGGAGTAATCGGTCTCGAGCGTGAATGGAACACGGCCGAAGCCGGGCTGCGCACGCATATCTTGGTGGCTGTTGCCGCTGCCTTGTTTACTATTTTGGCGTTTGAGATCTTTCACACGATCGGTACCAACGACACCGGATCACAGGCTGATCCCATCCGGGCAGTGGAAGCCGTCACGGCAGGCATTGCCTTCCTTGGCGCCGGCGCAATTTTCCGCAGCGGCGGCACGGTGCAGGGGCTAACGACCGGCGCCGGAATGTGGCTGGCGGGCGCTGTTGGCCTTGCAACGGCCCTTGGTTACTACATCATCGCACTAGGTGTGGCGCTGCTGGCTGTAATTGTTTTGGCAGCGCTGCGGGCTGTTGCGCATCGCGTTATTCGCGGTGATCGAGGCAATGTCGTGGATGTCGAAAACAGCAATGAAGGTGAAATGGTTAAAGCTTCGCCTTTGCGGTAGCTGGGTGGGACTACGCTTGCCTTGATTTCTGGAGTGGCCGGAGGGGCGCTTGGGAATGCAGGCCGGCGAACCGGAATGCAGCGCCCCTCCAGACCTAGGCACGTAACCTGTGGACGCAGGAGTTACGTGCCGTGGCTTAGAGACGGTGCAGGCGTCTCAAAGGAAATTGGCTGTCGCTGCCAGAGCAGTGGCTGCTCGGATGGAGGATAATCGTAGATGACAAATCCGCCTTGGCTGGTATGTGCGGTATGGATGAGGATGCAGACTTCCGAAAGAGAAATTGGGGTTAAGTTCCGGTAACGGCGCTTGTGTTTTACATGTAAATGACCACAATTGACGTGATTGTGGAGTTGATCTTGGCTGACATGCTGCCACAACGCGAAGCTGTTTTGAGCTCGTTGGAGCGCCTGCTGGCATGGCCTGAACTCGCCCGCTCTCCTCAGCTAGCGCGGTTCTTGGATTACATTGTTCGCAGGACCGTTGAAGGCGACGAGCACGGAATCAAAGCATACTCGATCGCCGTTGACGTGTTCGGGCGAGCGGCCAACTTTGATCCTCAAACCGACCCGATCGTGCGCGTTCAGGCGCGACGATTACGCGGTCTGCTGGAGGATTATTATAGCGGCCCGGGCCTTTGCGACACGATCCAGATTCGGCTTCCGGTGGGCCGCTATGTTCCCGAATTTGTCGTGCTTGCTGACGTCGCACACGCCCTGGAGCCGCCTGACGATTCCAGTCCCTCTCAAGATTCTTGGCCCAAAGCCACTTCGTTCTTTCCTCGAACCTGGCTCCTTCTTGCCGGTGTGGCGCTTGGTTTAGGTGGTCTCGCCTTCGCTATGGCCACATGGATGCCAAGGCTTCCTGCACAGGGCAGTGTTGCACGAGGTTCCCCACTTCCGCGCGTAGCGATCATCGAGTTTCAGAATCTGGCCATGGCGACACAGCCGGTACCCCAATCCGCTGGCATTGCCATCGAGCTGGCGACCAATCTGGAGCTGTTCGGCGACATCGATCCGCATTTCTCCGCCACCGGCGAGACGGACTCAGCTGGCATTGCCAGCAGCGATTATGTCCTTACCGGTATTGTCCGGCCAGACCAGGGGCTCATCCAGTACAGTGCTATCC
>CAKTFF010000184.1 GCA_934553185.1 uncultured Devosia sp. | reverse complement strand
GGCCCGTGAACACGGCAAACCTGCAATTGGAAGGGCTTTACCTTGCCCTCGCATCGCTCAACAATGCTCTGGTGGAGAAGGGCCTGCTGGATCGAAGCGAAATCGACATGGCCTTGCGCCGGGCCGAACAGGTGGCTTTAGGCGATAATCGCGCTCAACAGTTGAGCGGAGCCGAACGTGATGCGGTCGCCTTTGCGCCGCGCTTGCTCGCGCTGGCAAACCAGCATGCCGCTGGCGGCTTTACGCCCAGCTTCTCGGAATTGGCGAAGCTGGTTGGTGAAACCAAGCCCCGCCATTCCGATACGCTCTAGTTAAGTTTTGACCGACTGGCTCGCAGGCGGATTTGCCTCGAGCCGCTCCAGCGCCGCGCCGATACGCCCGGCGACAGTTTCATCGAAGTTGCCATCTGGCCGTGTGCGTTCATACTCGCGCAGTTCTTCCGTGGTCACACCAGCTTCAGCGGCCAGCGCCTCTGGTTCGAGACCAAGGGCGAGACGACGGTTGTGATCGCCCTTGGGTTGCCGGCGGGACGGATCTTGCGGATAGGTCATGGTGCCTCCTTACTCAGTCTCAGGGCTGTTGGCGATGGGTGTCTCGTTGGACGCGGGAAGAACAACGCCGGCACGCCCTGCGCCGATCGTTGCGACCGAGACGAAAGCGATTGCGCCGCCGATCCACAACAGGGTGAAGAGCAGGAAGAACTTCCCGATGAACTCGGTACCATTGTAACTAGAGTTAGATATTTCAGCCTCCTACGATTTCACCGCCATTGGGGTGAAGCACCTGGCCAGAAAGATATGAGCTTTCGTCGCAGGCAAGAAACAGGTGACAGGTCGCGACCTCATTGGGCTGTCCCGGCCGTTTCATTGGCTGGGTCGCGCCAAACTCGGCAACCTTGTCGGCATCAAATGTCGCCGGGATCAGCGGCGTCCAGATCGGGCCGGGCGCGACGGCGTTCACGCGAATGCCCTTTTCCGCCAAGCTACCCGACAGAGAGCGGGTAAAAGCAACGATTGCGCCTTTGGTTGCCGAATAATCGAGCAAGGTCGGCGACCCGCGGTAGGCGGTAACAGAGGTGGTGTTGACGATGGAGGCGCCAGCATCAAGATGGGGCAAAGCTGCTTGTGTCAGGTAGAAGTAGCCAAAAAGGTTTGTTTGGAAGGTTTTCTGCAGCTGCTCTTCCGAAATGTCGGTGAGCTCTTCCTGCGGGTGCTGTTCGGCCGCATTGTTGATCACGACGTCGAGCTTGCCAAATTCCTCGATGACCTTGCCTATGACGTTTTCGCAAAAAGCCTTTTCGCCAACATCGCCCCGGATCAGCAAGGCGTCCCGGCCTTCTGCTTTCACTGCAGCAGCAGTGATCTTGGCGTCTTCGGTTTCCTCGAGATACACCAGGGCAACTTCGGCGCCCTCGCGAGCAAACAGGACTGCACAAGCGCGACCAATGCCACTGTCGCCGCCGGTGATCACCGCGACCTTCCCGGCCAGGCGCCCATTGCCCGCGAATTTGGGCATGTAGTCGGGCTTGGGATGCATCTGGGTTTCACGCCCGGGCTGATGATCCTGCTCCTGCGGTGGATTGATCTTGGTGGAGTCGGCCATGGTCGCGTTCTTTCACAAGGGTCGTCGGCAGCAGAATGCTCTCGCTGATCGGTGTTTCAACAGGCCCCTGCGGCTTTGGTTCCGAAGGACGGCAACTCCTTGGCTTGCAGATCATTCTCCCCAAGCGGAAACGCATGGGGGCATAGATGGCGCAACACGATGAAAGCCGCGTAAGGTCGCTGGCGCAGCAATTGTGGGAAGAGGATGGGCGACAGGCCGGGCGGGATATCCATTACTGGCATGTGGCCGAACAGCGCCTGCGCGAGCAGGACGATCAAGCCAACTTCGCGGGACAGGAGGAGGCGGTTACGCCATCCATCCCTTTACCGCTGCCGCTGAAGTGACTGCCATGGCGTCAACTCAAGCGGCATCAAGCGCGACCCCCGACGAACGTTATGCCCGGCAGGAAGGGCGTGGCCGCGACGCGACGAAGCCTACCGACATTCCGCCCCCCGGCTGGAAGGACATCGCTTATCGCCTGTTCCGCGCTCTAGGCGAAGATCGCGTGCTGCTCACAGCTGCGGGCGTGACCTTTTACCTGTTGCTGGCCCTGGTGCCGACGCTGACAGCCTTTGTTTCTATCTATGGCCTCTTCAACAATCGAGCCGGTGTGCTTGAGCATATCAGCCTGCTTGACGGTGTCGTGCCGCCCGGCGCGCTCGACATCCTGCGCGATCAACTCACCCGGCTCACAGCCGAGAGCAATGATGCGCTGAGCATTCGCCTCGTGATCTCGCTTGCGCTGGCCTTCTGGAGCGCCAGCGCGGGGGTTAAGGCCATGTTTGAAGCCATGAACGTGGCCAATCACGAGAGCGAGCGACGCTCCTTTTTCGTCTTCAACGGCCTTGCGCTGTTATTCACCTTGTGCGGCGCCATTGCCGCCTTGCTGGTGATCGCTGTTGTGGTTGTCATGCCCCCCCTGCTGACCCTGCTGCCATTCGGGTCAGGTCTGGAATGGGTTGTGCGCGGTGTCGCCTACCTTGCCATGCTCGCGGTGATCCTTGTTGGTATTGCGGCGCTCTACCGCTGGGGACCGAGCCGGCGACAGGCCAAGTGGCGCTGGATCACGCCGGGAGCGGTGCTTGCCGTGGTGTCGCTGGGCGTTACCTCGGTGCTTTTTTCTTGGTATGTGACCAACTTTTCCAATGACAACGCCACCTATGGCTCACTTGGCGCGATGATCGGCCTCATGACCTGGCTTTGGATTTCCACCACGGTGGTGATCCTGGGCTCCGAGCTCAATTCAGAAATCGAGCACCAGACGGCACGCGATTCGACCACCGGCGAAGAGAAGCCCTTGGGAAAACGCGGGGCGCGCATGGCTGACTCGGTGGGGCGGGTATGGCCTCTCGCACGGAAAAAAGTGGAGTGATCGCAACCAGGCGTGTTGCCGAGGCTCTGGTTTTCGCCCGCGAGGCGCAGTCTCCGTCGGAACCCAAACATTGATGAATGGTTAGCCTCACACTCTTTGAGCTGAGGTAAACCATGTCTGAGAAAAACAAGCCGCGCTTTTCGGTCGTTACCGGGGCCTCTTCCGGCATTGGGCTGGAACTCGCCCGCATTGCAGCGCAGGACGGCTCCGACCTGCTGATTGCCGCAGACGGCGCCGATATTGAAACTGCGGCGCAGGAGCTCCGCAGCCTTGGCGTGACGGTTGATGCCTTGCAGGTCGACCTCGCCACCACTGAAGGCGTGGACGCGCTCTACGACCATGTCCAGCAATCCGGTCGCACTGTGGATGCCCTCTATGCCAATGCCGGACGGGGTCTTGGCAAAGGCTTCCTGGATCAGGACTTCAGCGACATCGAGCGGGTGATCGCCACCAATGTGACGGGCACGACTTATCTCTTGCACCGCTTCGTCCGCGACATGCGCCAGCGCAACAGTGGCCGTGTACTGATCACGGGCTCGATCGCTGGGCTGATGCCGGGGAGCTTCCAAGCGGTTTATAACGCCACCAAAGCCTATATCGACTCCTTCGCCTATGCGCTGCGCAACGAGCTCAAGGAAACCGAAGTCGTCATCACCGTGCTGATGCCCGGGCCGACCGAGACCGACTTCTTCGAGACCGCAGACCTGATGGATACCAAGGTTGGTACATCCAAGAAGGACGATGCCGGCGATGTGGCGAGGGCTGGCTATGACGCGCTGATGCGCGGCGACGCCCATGAAGTGGCGGGCTGGGCCAACAAGCTCCAGGCCATGATGACACGTTTCCTTCCCGATGGGCAGCTTGCCGAGATGCATCGCGGCATGGCCGAGCCGGGTAGCGGCAAGAAATAACCAGAGGAGTTCGAAATGTCCGAGAACGCCACGGATGACGCGCCCAAGCGCACGCAGCGCGACGACAAGGATGGCAATCTTGCCATTGTGGGCAAGAGCATAACCATCAACCGCCCACGCAACGAGTTGTTCGCTTATTGGCGGGACTTCACCAACCTTCCCACCTTCATGCATGCCATCGAAAAGATCCAGATGACAGGCGAGAACACCTCTGCCTGGACCATCAAGGCCCCCGCCGGGCAGCATGTCACGCTGGAAACAGAGACGACGGCCGTTGTCGAGAACGAGTCGATCGGCTGGAAGTCAATCGAGGGCTCACAGATCCGCACCGCAGGCCTTGTGACCTTCAAGGACGCTCCGGCCGATCGCGGCACGATCGTCACCGCCGAAATCGGCTACGAACCACCGGCTGGTGACCTGGGGCGGCTCGTCGCCAAGCTCTTTGCCGCCGAGCCTAATATCCAGGCGCGCCACGAGCTCAAGCGCTTCAAAATGCTGATGGAGACCGGCGAGATTGCAGACGCCGCCAATCACAAAGCCAAAGATGGAGAACACTGATGCGGGCCCTTACCTGGCACGGCAATAATGACGTGCGCGTGGATACCCATCCCGATCCCGAGATCCTCAATCCGCGCGACGCCATCCTCAAGATCACATCCACGGCAATCTGCGGCTCTGACCTCCATCTCTATGATGGCGTCATCCCCGGCGTAAAATCGGGCGATATCCTGGGTCACGAATTCATGGGCGAAGTGGTCGAGGTCGGCCCCAAGAGCACGCTCAAGAAAGGCCAGCGCGTGGTGGTGCCGTTCACCATTTCCTGCGGCCAGTGCTTCCATTGCCGCAAGCTGCAGTTCTCCGCCTGCGACAACAGCAATCCGGTGGAAAAGCAGGACGCCTCGGAAATGCTCTATGGCCATGCCATGGGCGGCATTTTCGGCTATTCGCACCTGACCGGTGGCTATGCCGGCGGTCAGGCCGAATATGTGCGGGTGCCGTTTTCCGATGTCGGGCCCATCGTAATTCCGGAAGGCCTGACCGACGATCAGGTGCTGTTTCTCAGCGATATTCTGCCCACCGGCTGGATGGCCGCCGAGAATGCCCAGATCGAGCCGGGCGACACGGTTGCCGTTTGGGGCGCTGGTCCGGTTGGCCTTTTTGCCGTGCAAAGCGCGATGCTGATGGGGGCAGAGCAGGTCATCTGCATCGACCATCATCCCCATCGCCTGGAACTGGCGCAGAAGTTCGGCGCAAAAATCATCAACTTCAAGGAAACTCATGTCCGCGAAGCATTGATGGAGATGACCGGTGGCATCGGCCCCGATGCGGTGATCGATGCGGTCGGCATGGAAGCGCACGGCTTTGCCGTCGACAACGTCCTTGACCTGGTCAAGCAGAAGATCG
>CAKTFF010000183.1 GCA_934553185.1 uncultured Devosia sp. | reverse complement strand
CCATAGGGCTGTCGCCGTCCTTGGTGTGCAGCATTGCGCTCTCGATCAGGTGGAGTGCCGCGCCCTGTACGGACGCGGGCTTAAGATGGAAGTTCATTTCAAACTCTCAATGTTTCGGGTTGCTTGATCAATCTGGGACGCCAGCCGCGCAGCTGCCTCCCGATCTATGGTCGTGTTCTTGGAAAGAGCGTCGAAGCCGCCCGCGGCGACTTTTGAGGCGGCTGCGCGAGACATGCCTTTGACGATCAGCAGATCGACCAATTCGGCTTTTGAACCAATCCTGGCGTGAGTGTTGGCCGGCACCGCCACCACGGACACCTCCACAAGTTAAAGCGCTTCCAGCGTCCAAATGCCGGTTTTGGCGTCTACGCTGTATTCGTTGATCTTGTAGCCGATGGATAAGCCGGTCACGTCGCCAGCCTTGATGTGAGCAAGGGCGTCACGGCCGGCGGCTGTGTCGATGTTGCATGAGCCTCGAAGGAAAAGCCCGGTCTGGTCTTCCTTGATCTCAGTCCATCGGCCGATAGGGCGGGCGAGATCATGAGCCCAGAGCATCACAGGTGCCGTACCTGCCGCCTTGTGCGCAGCGAGACTTGCTGTGAAAGCGCCGGGAGCAATCACATCGCCATACGCATCGGGCTCGCCGCCGAAGGTTGAGCCGTAGCCTTCAAACTCGCCGCTGTCGCCTGAGGCGAACTTGTAGCGAACAATGGGGGATCGTTTTGCGGAACTGTCGAACTTCATGGGCACCTCGAATGCGTCAAAGCACAGGCGCCATAGCGCCTTGGTTCTCGTGCTTCGCGCCCCAGACCAGCTGGTGACATCGAAGGTGCCTGTCTGCCGTGCGCCCCAGACCAGCTGGTGACGGATGCAAATCAGACACCCCAACAATAGGCGCGAAGCGGATTAACTGCAAGTCAGTTGACGGGCTTTTCCATGTGATCGAATGAACCCTCGTTCACACTGCGTATGCCCTGCCGCAGCAGCTTGAGCGCATCGCCCCTGCCGAAGCTGGTGACGCATTGCGCCACGGCATAGGTGACAAGCCGGTCGATGATCATCTCGAACGGGGCATTCTGCTCGGCCATTAGCTCCGCTGCCCGCGTCACCACGACATCACAGAAGGCTTGCAGGTCTTTGGCCGCCACGGCTTGGCGCTCGGTCTCAAGGTCGGTCGGCTTTGGCTTGTTGGTCATGGCTTTGCCCTTCTGGCATGGCGCCGCTTGTGGTGGCCTCGGCAAAGCCAGACGACCATCAAGGGCTGGGAATAATCTGGATGATGGGCCTCAACCGGGCCGCTGGTGCATGGCCCCTGGTCAGCGTCCTCACACGCTCCACGCACCAGTGTGCCGGCGCGGATCGCCTTCTTGACCGCTTGGTGGGCTGCAGTCTTGTCCGGGTTGCGGAGCCGCCACGCCCACTGGAATGGGAAGCGAACAGCGGGCACGACTTTAGGCGCCGCCGGGGGGGTGCGTTGTGTCATCAAGCGATGTCCTGAAATTAGAAGCCCAGGGGCGTTTTCGCCCCTAGTACCGGGGGCGTTTTCGCCCCTGATTGGCGACGTTTTCGGGGGCGTTTTCGCCCCTACTGCATTGGGGGCGTTTTCGCCCCTACTTTCTATATCTACGGGGGATGGGGGACCGGGGCACTCATTCCCGGAGTAGTGAGGCGGCGCAGCGCGCTACCCAAAAGCGCCGAAGCAAGCCGCCTCACGGATGCTCTTTCACAAATCTTCGCCATTCATCCGTGGGAGGCATGCCGCCCGCGCCCAGATAGGTCAGGCGATACCGACTGGCGCGGCGCCATTCAGCATTGCCACCCCTGCCCTGCTCCGCGACGATCACAAAGCCCAAGCGCTGTAGCTGGCGCATAGCGTCGGGGATTGACCGGCGCCTGACCCCGTACCGCTCAAAATCGTCATAGGTGCAAGGGAGGTTCCCGTTCTCGGTGCCGGCATGCGCCATATGCTCGATCTCAAGCCGGTCAAGTATTTGCCTGGAAGCATGGCCCAATGCTGCCCAGGCCGCGCTTGCGATCATGTCCGATCGGTGAGGAACAAAGGCGCCCTCGATTTTGGTTTCCCGGCGGCGCTGTGGTGATCGGGGCATCTCATTTCACCAATCCTCTGGCCCGCGCCTTTTCCAGCGCAAGCGAGACACCATCCGCGAAGTCTGCCAGCAGCTCGGCCTTAAAGCCGATCCCGTTCTTGCCAGGGCGCATGTCGCCATCGCCGGGATCGTAATAGACGCGGGCTTGAAAGATCGGCCGCCCTTCAAACTCGTCCAAGCCCACGCGGATTTCCTCGCGGCTGTTCTTTTTGATCGTCATGACATGCTCAGCCATTGGCGCTGCCCTCAACCACCGTCCGCGCCGCCTTGTCAGCGAGCCAGCGATCAACCTTGCTGCGCAGGGCGCACACCTTCCTGCCCAGCTTGAAGGTCGGAAAGGTGGGATCGTTCTCGCGGAGGTGTTCGGCCTGCCGCTCAGTCATGCCCAGATGGGCGCCTATTTCCTCGTAGCCGTTCATCAGGTCGGGCTTATCGTCTGCTTTCATTTTGTCGCCTCTAAGTCGCGTTGATGTCGCACGGCCTCGCCGTGTCTTTGGGGAACTGTCGGGAAAATCAAAGGGTTAGCCGTGCGCCTTGGGGGCTGGCGCTATAAGCACAAAAAAGGGGCCAAATGGCCCCTAAGTAGTTGTGTTGTTTATTGGTTTTCAGCAATCATCAACAGTTGCCATGACCGGGTCGATTTTAGCGTCACCAGCAGTCTGTTTCGTCGCCCTGATCGCGGTAGCGGTTGGTTCAATCTTTAGGTTGCCGACACACCAAGCCATCAGTTTGGATGAGCTGTGTTTGAAGGTGCCGTTCGCCAGTCGCCGCTCGGTGACCTTGATCGCGTCCATGAGCTTGAAGCCTTGGCCAACGCCAACAAGTTCGCCGTTATCAGTTGTGACCCCGATAGCTTTTAGGGCCTCCAGCATCTCACCAAGCCCCGCAGGGTCAGCTGCCACGCATGCAAGCAGGCCGCGGTCTTTGACCTCGGCAACAATGTCCACGATGGCAGCCTGGTCCTCTAAGTCGTCGGTAAAGATCGTCAGTTCGCCGACAGCCGCAAAGTCGCGTAGCCGTGGCGCAATCTTCTGGCGCCGGGTCAAAACACTTTCGTGCGCCCAGGCGTGAGACCAGGAAAGCCATTCCTGCGTTTTTCGGCTTCTCCCTACCAGAGACAACCCTGTTAAGTCGTCCAAACCGCCGCCATCCAAGCCGGGAACAACCACTTCGCATTGGTCAAGAAAGCCGCCCAGATCATCGAGACGGCAGCCAATCGACGTAACCGAGCCCTTGTCCCAAAAATCCGCTCCAGGCCATCGATTGGCCCGCAGGTTCATGCCGATCTCAACATTCAGATGCTTGGCAAGGAACGTCGCCAGTGTCGTGCGATCCCCAGAAAGCTCCTTGATCAGCTCTTCCTCAAGCCATTCTTGGCTGACAGATCGACCAAGGTTCGGGTTGGTCACGTAGAAGTTGCCGGGATCCTCGTATGCTTTGCTCTCGATCATCGAGGCCGGAAACTCATAGAGGATCGGCAGGAACTTTTTATTCGTCACCTGCCCATCACGTATCTGTCGCGCATAGTCGAGCCGCGCCTTGAACACGCCCGCCGGCGGTTCGTCGCTTTGCGTCGATAGGTAGATCACAAAGCCTTCTGGTCGGGACACCAGCCCGCCAGTTGCCTCCCGTAGCATTGCATCGGCGTTTGGCCGTTTGCCGAACACCCAAAGCTCGTCAATCAAGATGCGGCCGGCCTTCTTGCCTGACACTGTGTCGGTATCGGCGGCGACGACTTTCAGCACCGCATCGTTTCCCAGGTGCTTGATGGTCCGGATATGGTCCTGAACCGTCAGGAACCCGCCTTCGCCGGCATTGGCGTCTAGCTCGGGATCGGCCCGCACCATTGCGGCAGCCGGCTTGTAGCTGTTTTGCGCAACCTCGATCGTAGGGGCGAGGATCAAAAGCTCCTCATTGTGGCGCCAATTGATGATCAACGCCGTGAGCATGATCGCCGCGGCAATGGTCGACTTGGTGTTCTTCTTGCTAATGAGCAGAAAGAACTCGGTCACCAGCTGCTTGCCAGTCGATGCGTCATATGCGCCGAAAATGGCAGCCACAAAGTCAAAAACCCACTGCTCACTGACTTCGCCGAAGGTCGGCTGGCCCGGCAGGTCCACAACCTTGAGCGACTTGAACACCAGCAGCGCATGTTCCGCCTCGCTGGCGAACAGCGGCTTGAAAGGGATCAGCGATCGCTGCGCCACAATCCTCTTTTCCCAGTCGACGCATGCGGTCGACCATTCCGGCGTAGTCACCTACTGACCACAGACAGATGCGGCGGGCCAGGACGCGGGGCAAACTTACCGCCGGGCGCCGTAGCAGCATCCGCCGCGTTCTTCCGTTGAGCCTTCTTGCCCTCCGGTGCAGCCGTCTCGCCCATGGTCTTGAGCGCCAGAGCCAGCGTCTGCAACGTCTTTGCCCTGACAGGCAGCGAAACAGCCTGGCGCAGTGCCTGCAGCCGCGCAGGGTCTTTCTCGTTCTCCTGAATGATCACTTCCATCTCGCCGCGGTGCAGCGTTTCGGCGTCGAGTTCATCCATCAGCCGATCGATGAGGTTCCGACCGCGGCCTATAACCTCTTCGATCTTTGGCGTCTCTTTTGGCTGCACATCCACAGCCGGCGCAGCGGTTTGCACCCGCGAACCTTGCGAACCAGCCTCGCGAACCCAGCCTTCCGCCCTGGCTTTCTTGCGAATTGCCGTCTCGGACAGCTGAAACCAGCGCGCAATCTCCCGAATGCTGCGGGTTGTAGAACGATAGTCGAATTCAATCCCCGCCCAGTCGACGGTCGTTTTTGCGTCGGTCATGGGTGAAAATCAGCCTTGGTTCGCACCCTCAATTCTGAGGGAGGAAAAAATCTATGCGTGAGTGCATCGCGGGTCCGGAAAGCGACGGCCTTGGGAAGTTTTGGCTGCCCCCCTAGGTACTAGCGGTGAGGCATGGGCGGTGCGTCGAGGTCTCGCCTGATGGTGATCGAATGATCCTCGTCATCATACCAAGCCTTGGCATGCATCCGACCTACGACAGCCACAAGCGCAGGGGCGAACATGGCAAGCTCGTTGTGCATGTCCTTGGTGACGACGCCTTCGAGTGAGATCGTGACGACAGCATGCTCGCCAGTCGTACGGCTTGCGATCATCTCGTGCTTCATGCCCGCCTCTCCTGCCTCTGCTTGTCGCTGTCGTGCCATGCTTTAGGTGGG
>CAKTFF010000182.1 GCA_934553185.1 uncultured Devosia sp. | reverse complement strand
CCGTCGACTCGGGCCTCATCTATTCCATGATCGACGTTCTGCTCGGCGGTCGGCGCAGCGGCGGCAATATCCGCGTCGAGGGACGCCCCTATACCACCATCGAAATGGCCTTGGCCCGCCGGATGATCGAGGTGATCCTTGAAGACACTCACCGCGCCTTCGAGCCGGTGACCAATGTCAATTTCCGCCTCGAGCGCATGGAAACCAATCCGCGCTTTGCCGCCATTTCCCGGCCGGGCAATGCCGCCATCCTGATCGAGCTGCGCATCGAGATGGATGATCGCGGCGGCAAGATCGAAATCCTTCTGCCCTATTCCACCATCGAGCCGATCCGTGAGCAGCTGCTGCAGATGTTCATGGGCGAAAAGTTCGGCCGCGATCCGATCTGGGAAGGCCATCTCGCCACCGAGATCTATTCGGCTGACGTGGAGATCGAGGCCGTTCTCCACGAGCAGGATCTGCCCCTGTCGCGCATGCTGTCGATGAAGCCGGGCGATACGGTGATGTTTGAGCGGACCCCGTCCGATCCGGTGCGGCTGCGCTGCGGCAATGTCGAACTCACCGAAGCGATCATGGGCCATATCGGCAATCATGTCTCGGTGCGCGTGTCGCGCCCGCTCACCCCGCCCAAGGTCACCATGGCGGCCTTTGAAGCCATTGACGAGAAACTGGAAGGACGATGATGTTCGGTCTGCCGCTTGGGCTGTTTGTTGAATCGGCGGTCGCCATTTTGCTGGCGCTGACAATCGGCTACTGCATTGTTCTCAACGGGCGCCTCAAGCGCCTCCATGCCGATAAGGACGTGATGCGCCAGATGGTGGCGGACCTCGTCGGCGCCACCAACCTCGCCAATCAGGCGATCAAGGAACTCAAGCAGACCGCCGTCGAGGCCGACCTGGCCCTCAACGCCCGGCTGGAAGAAGCCGAACGCTTCGGCGTCGAGCTGGCCAATCATGTTCACGCCGGCACCGCTGTGATGGAGCGCATCGCGCGCATCACCAGCTTTGCCCGGCAAGCGCAGGCGATCGAGCCGCCACCCGAACAGCCCAACAAGGTCCAGTCCGCCCTTGAGCAGCTGTCCACCCGCGTCCGTACACGGGGAGCCGCGGCTTGAACCGTATTCGCCTCCTGCCGGTTGTTGTTCTGGCCATCGCCGCGCTCCTCGTCCTCAAGACTCTGGGCCTTGTCGCCAATGGCAGCTATGTGCTGACCGGCATGGGCACGGCGCAGGCGGCAGGCGGCGGTGGCGCTGCCGCCCCAAGCGGCGAAGGGGACGCGGATTGGGCCAATACGCCCTTGGCGGAGCCAACGCTTGAGGATGCGAGCCCGACCCTCGTTGATCCTGCGCCCACAATGGGCGGGCAGGCCGAAGAGGCCGGCGGTCATGGCGCCGCTCCAGCCGAAGGCGAGCCAGCAGCAGACCACGGCGCAGCACCGGCTGGTGAGCCTGCCGGCACGGATCATGGCGCGGCGCCCGCAGCTGAAGGTGAAGACCATGGCGAGGCAACTGCCCAGGGCGAGCAGGCGCACGCCGAACAGCCGAACGTCGCGTGTTTTGAAGCCGATGCCACGCTCACCGAAAGTGGCGAGATCATTCTTGAAGGCGATGCTGCCGAAGGCGGCGGCCACGGCGAGTCTCCGGCTGAAGCCGCTGGTGACCACGGCGAGTCTCCGGCTGAAGCCGAGCCGGCCGATGCGCCCGAGCCGGCCAACAGCTTTGCCGCCTCGATGATCGACTGCCTCCCATCCGGCGACGCGGTTCCGCGTGAAATCACCGGCAACGGCACCGCGCCCCTGAGTGGCGGCGACGGCACGACGCCCACCGAAGGGCAATTGCTGGAGCGCCTCGCGGCCCGCCGCGCCGAGCTGCAGCAGTATGAGCAGGACCTGACCCTGCGTGCCTCGATCGTCGATGCCGCCGAAAAGCGCATCGCCGAGCGCACGACCACGCTGGAGGCGCTGGAAGCGCAGATTGCCAGCCTCGTCGATCAGCGCACCGAAATGGAAAGCGGGCAGTTCGCGGGCATTGTCGCCATGTACGAGTCGATGAAGCCCAAGGATGCTGCCACCATCTTCAACAATCTTGACATGGACGTGCTGCTGCGCGTCGCCAAGACCATGAGCCCGCGCAAGATGGCGCCAATTCTTGCGGAAATGGACTCTGCCCGCGCCCAGGAGCTTACCGTCAAAATGGCGGATCTTGCCGACAAGCCCGCAGCCGAAATGACGCCGGACGATCTCGCGGCCCTGCCGCAGATCGTTGGTCAATAGTTCGAGGGTAAGGCGACGTTAAGCGGCTCGCGCTAGGATCAGCACAGATAATGTGTAATCCGTGCGTTCCGTGTTGATGAAGCAGAAGCTTCGCCCATGGACACACGCAGTGTGTCGGGCGGGCAGAAGCCGGTGAAGACCGCGATCAAGGCTGGTTTGCGGTCATCATGGCGGGGTGCTCTCCTCGGCATTGCCATTTCGGTTGCCGCGGTAGCCGCGCCGGCAGTGGGCCAAGAGCAGGGACAGCTTTTTGCCACCCAGGAAGAAGGCTATGGCCGCCTGGTGCTGAGCTTTCCCGGCCGCGATGATCTACCGCCTTACCGCATGCGCATCGACAATGGCGTCCTCTCGCTTGAGTTCGACGACGAGGTGTCGATCATCCTGCCCGACGTCGGCAACACCATGGCGCCATACCTTTCAGTGGCGCGCATCGACCCCGACGGGCGCGGGCTGCGCCTCGGACTGCGTTCATCGTTCAACTTCAACCGCACCGAAGCCGGCGAAAAGCTCTTTATCGATCTGATGCCGACAAGCTGGCAGGGCATGCCGCCGGCTTTGCCGCAGGATGTGGTCGATGAACTGGCCGAGCGCGAGCGCCTTGCAGCCATCGAGGCAGAACGCCAACGCAAGGCTGCGGAGGTCGCCGAACTGGCGCCGCAAGCCAGCGTCCGCATTGGCCGCAACGCCACCTTTGTCCGCGTACAATTCGACTGGACCATTCCCACCAAGGCCGAATATGTGCAGGAGGGCGAGGCTAGCCACATCGCCTTTGAGTGGCCGGTGGAGATCGACATGCGCGATTTCGCCGCCGACCTTCCGCCTGAAATTGCTTCGGTCGAAACATCCACCACGCCCGATGGCGCCGTGGTCACCCTGGCCCTGGCCGAAGGTGTCACGCCGCGCTTTTACGAAAACAATCCCCGGCAGTTCGTCCTTGATGTCGATATTGCCGGCGAAGGCCTGCCGACCTTTTCCGCGGCCAGCCTTGCCGGTGAACATGGGGCAACTGCCCATGCCGACGCCGCCCATGCCCAAAGCACAACGGAGGCGGGTTCGGAAGCCGAGCAGGTCGACGCCGCGTTTCCCCATGCTGTCGCCGAGACCGTGACGCCCTTTGTCAGCGTGCTTGGCTCGACCGTGCGCGTGGTGTTTCCCTTCGAGCAAGACACGCCTGCCGCTGTTTTCCGACGCGGCGACACGGTCTGGATGGTGTTCGACACAGTGTCGGGCATCGAGCCCCCGGAGCGCTCCGAGGCGCTTGGGGCGCTGGCCAGCGACTTTGCCGTCATGCACGCCGCCGACACGCAGATTGTTCGGCTCGACCTGTCCCAGGATCGCCTTGCCACGCTGGGCTCGGAAGGTCGCGCCTGGGTGCTGTCGCTGGGCGATATCATGCTCAGCCCCACCGAGCCGATCGATTTGCGCCGCCGCCGCGACTTCGAGGGAAATTTCGAGATCGCTGCGGACGTGGTCCGGCCCGGCCGCGTCCACGAATTCCGTGATCCTCTGATCGGCGACGAACTTAAAGTGGTCACCGCCTATCCGCCGGCGCGGGGCGTCACGCGCACGCTCGACTTCGTGGAGTTTTCGGCCCTGCGCAGCATCCATGGGCTGGTGATCAAGCCGAAAGCCGCCAGCCTCGACTTGGCTATCGAGAATGATCTGGCCGTTCTTTCCACTTCGGGTGGACTGACGGTTTCAGCAGCCGACGGTCTCCGCAATCTTGGTGATGGCGTGGCCCAGGCCATGCGTGGCAACTTCATCGATCTCGGCGCGCTTGAGCAGAGCGACTTCGGTGCGTTTAACCACCATGTTGGCGAGCTCTTGTTCCAGGCAGCCGACGCGCAGGGCGCTGACCGGGACGCGCTCCGGCTCGATCTGGCGCAGTATTACGTGGCCAACCGCTTTGCGCTCGAGGCGGTGGGTGTGCTCGACGTGCTGTCGGAAGACCTTCAGAACAAGGACCTGACGCGTAAGCTGCGCATGACGAGGGCCCTTGCCGACATCCTGGCGGGCCGCCCTGCCGAAGCCCTCGACATCCTCAACGCGCCCTCATTCAGCCAGGAGATCGATACCCTCCTGTGGCGCACCATCGCTCGTGCCGACAGCGCCGACTTCAAGGGCGCCATCCTGGACGCGGTGGAAGCCAACAGCATCGTCGACAGCTACCCGCTTTGGGTGCGCACCATGTTCCGCCTGGCCTCCGCCCGTGCCGCGGTGGAAACCGGTGACTGGGCGGTCGCCGAACGCTTCATCGACGCCATCGATCTTGCCGGGCTCGATCCGGAACAGTCGAGCCTTTATCATTTGCTGTCCGGCCGTATCGATGAAGGGCAGGGGCGCGCAACAGAAGCCATCGATACCTATGGGCAGGTGATCGCAGCCGACATCCGCCCGACGCGCGCTGAAGCCATCTACCGCACCCTGCGCCTGCTGGACGAGCAGGGCAGCCTCAACCTCGAAAAGGCCGCGACGACCCTCTCGGCAGAGGCAATGCTTTGGCGCGGTACGGCGCTTGAAGCCGACATGCTGACCATGCTGGCCAAGTTCTATTTCCGCGACGGTGATTACCGCCAGGGCTTCGAGACCGTGCAGCAGGCTGTGGCCAACTATCCCGAAAGCCCGCCGGTCAATGCTCTGCGCGATGAAGCGCAGCGCATGTTCGGGCAGCTGTTTCTTGATGGTGTCGCCGACCAGCTGGGACCGGTCGACGCTCTGGGCCTCTACTACGATTTTCGCCAGCTCACCCCCGCTGGTGCGCGCGGCGACGAGATGATCCGCAATCTTGCCCGGCGCCTGGTGCGCGTCGATCTCCTGCCGCAGGCGGCCGAGCTGCTGCAGTACCAGCTCGACAACCGGTTGCGCGGCGTTGCCCGAACCCAGATCGCCGCCGACCTCGCCATCATCTATCTGGCCGACCGCAAGCCCCAGGAGGCTCTGCGCGTTCTCAATGCCACGCGTCTGCCGGACATTCCGGAATCACTCCAGCGGCAGCGCCGCGTGCTTGAAGCCCGTGCCATGATCGATGGCGGTCGCGATCAGCTGGGCCTCGAACTGCTGCG
>CAKTFF010000181.1 GCA_934553185.1 uncultured Devosia sp. | reverse complement strand
CCGCCGCGCTTGATGATCTGCTCGAGCGCCGGAATGGTGGATTCGCCGCCATCAAGGCCGAAGCGCTTGGTGCCGGTATATTTGACATCGATGAACTTCTCGAAGCCTTCCGCCTCGATCAGTTTGCTCAGGATGGCGCGCTTGCCTTCCTTGGTGAAGGTGATTTCCTTGTCGGGACCTTCGATCCGCTCCTGAATCCACAGCTTGGCTTCGGGATCGGAAATATGCATGAACTCGATGCCCAGCGTACCGCAATAGGTGCGCTGCAGGATCGCCAGCATTTCGGGGATCGTCGCGTATTCAAGGCCCAGATAGTTGTCGATAAAGATCTTGCGGGTGTAATCGGCTTCGGTGAAGCCATAGCTCTTGGGGTCGAGCTCGGGCGCCGGCTCGTCGGCCTTCATCTTGAGCGGGTCGAGATCGGCATGCAGGTGTCCGCGCATGCGATAGGCACGGATCATCATGATGGCGCGGATCGAGTCGCGCGTGGCCTGCAGCACATCGGCAACCGATGACTTGGCAACGCCCAGCGCCTCGGCCTTCTTGGCCACGGCCTTTTCGGTCTTGACGGCGATGTCGCCCCAGTCGCCATCGAGCGCACTGACCAGCTCGCCCTTGGGGCTCTGCGGCCAGTCCTGCCGGCCCCAGCTTGGACCCTCGGCATTCTTTTGAGCGACGCCCTGCTCGTCATCGAGCCGGGAGAAGAAGCTTTTCCAGGTGTCGTCGACACTGTCTGGATCAGTCTGGTAGCGGAAATAGAGCTGCTCGATATAGTCGGCGTTCCCACCATAAAGGAACGAAGTCAGCAAGAACGTGTCGTTCTTTTCCTGTCGTGTCATCGCTTTGTGTCGCGAGGCGTGACCCTCGCCATCCTTCTCAACAACCGGCGGTGCCGGTCCATGCGGTCCCTGAAATTGTGTCGGATACTGACCGCTTATCCCTAGTATCCTGTTAACTACAACGACCCCTGAGCGGGGCCGTGGCTCATCTCGCTTATTTTGCCTCGGGCACTGGTGGGCCTAACACCAATCTGTGTCCGAAGCGCGACCGATGGTGGTCGGCATATCGCCCTGGCTGCCCAGTAGCCCTCATGGTGAGCCTGTCGAACCACGAGGGCGTGGCACGACGGGCTCCACTCGCTCGACCGCATGGTTCGTGTAAGCTCACCATGAGGTCTCATTGTATTCAGCGCTAGGCGCTCAGCCCTTCAAAACCTCAGCCAGCGTCCGGCCGATCCGGGCCGGCGACTTGGAAACGCGAATCCCGGCCGCTTCCATGGCCGCGATCTTGTCTTCAGCGCCACCCTTACCGCCTGAAATTACGGCGCCAGCATGGCCCATCGTACGGCCCTTGGGGGCCGTCAGCCCGGCGATGAAGCCGGCCATCGGCTTCTTGCGGCCGCGCTTGGCTTCGTCGATCAGGAACTGAGCGGCATCTTCCTCGGCCGAGCCGCCGATTTCGCCGATCATGATGATCGACTTGGTGGCTTCGTCGGCCAGGAACATTTCCAGCATGTCGATGAATTCGGTCCCCTTCACCGGATCGCCGCCGATGCCCACAGCGGTCGACTGGCCCAGGCCCTCATTGGTGGTCTGGAACACCGCCTCATAGGTCAGCGTGCCCGAGCGGGAGACGATGCCCACCGAACCCTTGGAGAAGATCGAGCCCGGCATGATGCCGATCTTGCATTCCTCGGGCGTCAGCACGCCGGGGCAGTTCGGCCCGATAAGGCGCGACTTCGATTTCTCAAGCTTTGCCTTGACCCGCACCATGTCGAGCACCGGCACGCCTTCGGTGATGCACACGATCAGCGGGATCTCCGCGTCGATGGCTTCCTCGATGGCCGCGGCAGCGCCCGGAGGCGGCACATAGATCACCGACGCATTAGCGCCGGTGCGCTCCTTGCCCTCGGCAACCGTGGC
Organism: uncultured Devosia sp.; assembly: GCA_934553185.1. Lineage (GTDB taxonomy): Bacteria > Pseudomonadota > Alphaproteobacteria > Rhizobiales > Devosiaceae > Devosia. The sequence goes on along the minus strand of CAKTFF010000181.1, from coordinate 3,428 downwards.
AAACACCGGCAACTGCGCGGTGCCATCGACGCTCGACGTCCAGGTTTCCCCGGCCTTCTTGGGGTTCACGCCACCCACCATCTGGGTGCCAAAATAGGCCAGAGCCTGTTCGGTATGGAACGTACCGGTCTTGCCGGTGAGGCCCTGAACGAGAACCTTGGTGTCTTTGTTGACGAGAATAGACATGGGTTTTGATGCTCTGTTGGGGCTTAGGCGGCGGACTTAACGGCAGCGACGATCTTTTGCGCGGCATCGTCGAGGTCGTCGGCGGAGATGACGTTGAGACCGGACTGGTCGAGGATGGCTTTGCCTTCCTTGACATTGGTGCCTTCGAGACGCACCACCAGCGGAACCTCGAGGCCCACTTCCTTGACGGCAGCGATCACGCCTTCGGCGATCACATCGCAGCGCATGATGCCGCCGAAGATGTTGACCAGGATGCCTTTGACGGCCGGATCGGCGGTGATGATCTTGAAGGCTGCGGTGACCTTTTCCTTGGAGGCGCCGCCGCCCACGTCAAGGAAGTTGGCCGGCTCGGCGCCGTAAAGCTTGATGATGTCCATGGTCGACATGGCGAGGCCCGCGCCATTCACCATGCAGCCGATATTGCCATCGAGCGCCACATAGGCGAGGTCGAACTTGCTCGCCTCGATTTCCTTGGCATCTTCCTCGGACAGGTCGCGCAAAGGCTTGAGCTCTTCGTGCCGGAAGGCGGCATTGTTGTCGAACGACACCTTGGCGTCGAGCACGCGCAGGTGCCCGTCTTCCATGACGATCAGCGGATTGACCTCGAGGAGACTCATATCCGTTTCGGTGAAGGCCTTGTAGAGGATCGGGAACAGGGTCTTGGCATCGGCTGCCGCGTCGCCCTCGAGCTTGAGCGCGCCAACGATCTCAGCGACATCCTTGTCGGTCACGCCCGTGGTCGGGTCAATATCAACGGCAATGATCTTGTCCGGGGTTTCCTCGGCCACCGCCTCGATGTCCATGCCGCCTTCGGTGGAGACCACAAAGGACACGCGGCCGGTGGTTCGGTCCACCAGCAGCGAGCAGTAGAGTTCACGCGCAATGTCGGCGCCGTCTTCGATGTAGAGGCGGTTGACCTGCTTGCCCTGCTCGCCGGTCTGCTTGGTCACCAGCGTATTGCCCAGCATCTCCTTGGAGAAGGCCACCACGTCATCCACGGTCTTGGCGAGGCGCACGCCCCCCTTGGCGTCGGGGCCAAGTTCCTTGAACTTACCCTTGCCGCGACCGCCGGCATGGATCTGCGACTTGACCACATAAAGCGGTCCGGGCAGCTGGCGGGCAGCGGCTTCGGCCTCATCGGCCGAGGTGATGGCAACGCCAGCAGCAACCGGAGCGCCATAGCTCTTGAGCAGTTCCTTGGCCTGATGTTCGTGAATGTTCATTTGGGTCCCCTTGGGGTGGGTGGTCGACCGGAGCCGATCTGAAAGTAGACCTCATCCTGAGCGTGTCGAAGGATGGGGGCGTGGCAGGATGCGGGCACGCCCTCGTGGTTCGACAGGCTCACCATGAGGGCTGTTGAGAGTATCAGGCCAGCTTGGGCGCGATCTTCTTGCAAGCCTCGATCAGCCCTTCCACCGAAGCGACCGACTTGTCGAATGCCTTCTGTTCAGCGCCGTTGAGCGAGATTTCGACGATCTTTTCCGCGCCACCGGCGCCGATCACCACAGGCACGCCGACATAGGTGCCGCGCACGCCATACTGGCCGTCGAGATAAGCAGCGGCAGGCAGGACCCGCTTTTTGTCCTTGAGATAGCTTTCCGCCATGGCGATGGCCGACGTCGCCGGCGCATAGAAAGCCGAACCGGTCTTAAGGAGGCTGACGATCTCGGCGCCGCCATCACGGGTACGCTGGACGATGGCGTCGAGCGTTTCCTTGCTCATCCAGCCCATCTTGACGATGTCGGTGAGCGGAATGCCGGCAACCGTCGAATAGCGGGGCAGCGGCACCATGGTGTCGCCATGCCCGCCCAGCACGAAAGCGTTGACGTCTTCAACCGACACCTTGAGCTCGTCGGCAATGAAGTGGACGAAGCGCGAGGAGTCGAGCACGCCCGCCATGCCGATCACCTTGTTGGTGGGCAGGCCGGAAAACTTCTGCAGCGCCCACACCATGGCATCGAGCGGGTTGGTGATGCAGATCACAAAGGCGTCCTTGGCATATTTGGCAATGCCGGCGCCCACCTGCTCCATGACCTTGAGGTTGATTTCCAGCAAATCATCGCGGCTCATGCCGGGCTTGCGCGGCACGCCGGCGGTAACGATCACCACATCGGCGCCCGCCAGGTCTTCATACTTGGAAGTGCCGGTGATGCTGGCATCATAGCCTTCCACCGGCGCGGACTGGGAAATATCGAGCGCCTTGCCCTGCGGCACGCCATCAACAATGTCGAACAGGACGATGTCGCCGAGGTCTTTGAGAGCGGCCAGGTGGGCAAGCGTGCCCCCGATCTGACCCGAGCCAATAAGAGCGATCTTTTTCCGCGCCATGTGTTCACATCCCGACTGCGTTGAATTGGCGCACCATTAACCCTCCGGCCCGAGAGGGGCAAGTGAACCCTTCGTCTTACGGGCGTCCTACCCCTTGCTGATGGGCGAAGGGGCAATGCCGGATGGGCATGTGCTTAGGCCACCGCGTCGCGCAGCCCCTTGGCCAGATACTCTTCGCTCTGCATTTCCAGCAGCCGCGACACGGTGCGCTGAAACTCGAACGCCGTCTTGTCGTCCTGCCCCAATTGCTCGAGCGGCACGGCAAAGCTCGCCCCGAGCTTGACGCCCCGGTCATACAGCGTGTCGATCAGCAGAATGAAGCGCTTGGCCGCGTCCGATCGCGTCCGGTCCATCTGTGGCACGTCGTCGATCACCACTGAGTCGAACCGCTGGGCAAGTCGCACGAAATCGCGCGACCCCAGCGGCTTGAGGCAAAGGTCGGCAAAGCCAAAACGCGCTGCGCCCATCGCCACCAGTGGCACGGCGATCTGCCGACCGGTGCTCTCGACACTGCCCGGTGCGCCCGCCTGCCCGCCCGTGATCCGAAGCCAGAGCGCATCCATGACCGGCCGCGTTTCCGCCGGCGAACCAAATGCATAGACCTGCTGCCCGGCAAACTTCATCCGACGATAATCCTGCGCCGCCGGGAGGGAGGCCACAGTCGTGTGCTGCTTGAGCAAGGCAATGAACGGCAAAAACAGCTGCCGGTTGAGGCCATCCTTGTAGAGATCGTCCGGCACGACATTGCTTGTCGCGACCAGGGTCACGCCATGGCTGAACAGCTTCTCAAACAGGCGATGGAGCAGCATGGCATTGGTGATGTCGTGCACGTGAAATTCGTCAAGGCACAGCAGGCGCAGACCCGAGCGCACCAGCGGCTTTATCACCGCTTCCACCGGATCGGCATCGCGCCC
>CAKTFF010000180.1 GCA_934553185.1 uncultured Devosia sp. | reverse complement strand
CGTTCATGTTCCTGGGGCCAACCGGCGTCGGCAAGACCGAGCTGACCAAGGCGCTCGCCCAGTTCCTGTTCGATGACGAGACCGCCATGGTGCGGCTCGACATGAGCGAGTTCATGGAAAAGCACTCGGTCGCCCGGCTGATCGGTGCCCCTCCCGGCTATGTCGGCTATGACGAAGGCGGGGTCCTCACCGAAGCGGTGCGGCGCCGGCCCTATCAGGTCGTTTTGTTCGACGAGATCGAAAAGGCGCATCCCGATGTGTTCAACATCCTCCTTCAGGTGCTCGATGACGGGCGCTTGACGGACGGGCAGGGTAGGACGGTCGATTTCCGCAATGCGGTGATCATCCTCACCTCCAATCTGGGTGCGGAATACCTGGTCGACCTCAAGGACGGCGAGTCGGTAGAGCTGGTGCGCGGCAAGGTGCTCGATATGGTCAAGGGAGCCTTCCGGCCGGAATTTTTGAACCGGATCGACGAGATCCTCCTGTTCCACCGCCTGGGCCGCGAACATATGGGCTCGATTGTCGACATCCAGTTCGGACGTTTGTTGGGCCTGCTCAAGGATCGCGACATCACGCTCGACCTGACGCCGCGCGCCCGCGAGTGGCTGGCCAATGAGGGATACGATCCCGCCTATGGTGCCCGTCCGCTCAAGCGCGTGATCCAGCGCACGGTGCAGGACGAACTGGCCGAGGAAATCCTGGGCGGCCGGGTTACGGATGGCTCGCGTGTCCTGGTGGATGCCAACGAGGATGGCATCGTGCTGCTGCCCGGCAGTGCAGGGGAAGCTGACGCGGCCGCCTGACGCTCGGGGCGATCCACGCCCGAAAGATGGGGAAGGGCGCACGCTCTCCCCACACACAATCGCTGCCCTCGGGCTCGACCCGAGGGCCACTCTCCACCCATCCAGGCTTGCCAAGAACTCGGCTCACATATAGAACATATGGAGAACGAGCGAGGCAGCCATGGCCGACAAGATCGACTATATCGAGTTTCCGTCCACCGACCGGGCCCACACAGTTGCCTTCTTCCAGTCAGCCTTTGGTTGGGGCAAGATCAGCTATGGTCCCGATTACGATGCCCTGACCGATGCCGGTATCGACGGCGGGGTGGATCAGGCGCCCGACCGCGTCGCTTCGACAATGGCGATCATCCGCACGGTCGATCTTGACGGTGCCGAAGCCCGCGTCCGCGCTGCTGGCGGCACGATCACCCGCGCGCAATTCGACTTTCCCGGCGGCCGGCGCTTCCATTTCCGCGAGCCGGGTGGAAACGAGATGGCAGTCTACGTTTCGCGGGAATAGGATCGTCCAAAGGTTCTTTCCCGGAGTTGAGATGAGCGAGCCCATAGCTGCGCCGCACAGCCGCCGTTTCGTGCTGATCGCGGCCATTCTCGCCTCCAGCATGGGCTTTATCGACGGCTCGGTGATCTCCATCGCCATCCCGGCTATCCGCGCGGATCTCGGCGCAACGCTGGGCGACGCGCAGTGGATCAGCAATGGCTATCTGCTGTTGTTGTCCGCTCTTACTTTGCTGGGCGGCGCGGCCGGGGACCGGTTCGGGCTGCGCAATATGTTCGGTCTGGGGATCGCCGTCTTTGTTGCCGCTTCGGTGGTCTGCGCCATCGCGCCAACGCCCGCGGTGCTGATCATTGCGCGCGCCGTGCAGGGCGCCGGCGCCGCCTTCATGGTGCCGGGCAGTCTGGCCATCATCGCCAAAGCCTATCCGCGCGAAGAACGTGGCCGCGCTATCGGCATCTGGGCCGCGGCCTCGTCGCTGACGACGGTAGCCGGACCGGTTATCGGCGGTTTGGTGCTGACGGCGCTGGGCGATTGGAGCTGGCGGCTGGTGTTTGCCATCAACCTGCCGCTCGGCATTTGTGCCATGGCGCTGCTGTGGCTCAAGGTTTCTCCCGATCGGAGCGAAGGCGGCCGAAGGCTTGATCTGGCCGGCGCTGTGCTGGCCACATTGTCCTTGGCGTTCATCTCTTATGGCCTGACCGGCAATGGGAGCGACAGCGTGCCGCCCCGCTCCCATATTTTGCTGTGGTCCAGCCTTGGCCTGGGGCTAGCCGCCATGTTCGTGTGGTGGGAAACCCGCGCCACCTCGCCGATGCTGCCGTTGCGCTTGTTTGGCGATAAGGGCTTTGCCGGCGCTAATGCCTTGACCTTCGCCCTCTACTTTGCCCTAGGCGGCACCATGTTCTATCTGCCCATGACCATGATCGGGGGATGGGGCGAATCGCCGGCCACGGTGTCGCTGGTTCTCCTGCCGCTCGGCATCTGCCTTACGGCGCTTTCGTCTCTGAGCGGCAAGTGGGCCGACCGGTTCGGTCCGGCGCCATTGATCGCCCTAGGTTCGATCCTTGTTGCCATAGCCTTCGCTCTGCTTGGCGTTCTGGCGCCATGGCACAATCCGTGGACCGGCGTTCTGCCCCCGATCACGCTGCTCGGTATCGGCATGGGTCTGGTTGTTTCGCCGCTTTCAACCGCCGTCATGCTTTCGGTCGATGACCGGGAGACCGGCATTGCCTCGGGCGTCAACAATGCGGTGGCCCGCGTCGCGGGCCTGGTCGCCGTGGCGTTTCTGGGCGCAGTCATCTCGGGCACTTTCGAGCGAGCGCTTGGTCAGGCTGCGGAACTGCCGATCTTTTTCGGGGTAGAGGCACAGGGCCTCACCGCGGCGCAGGACAGTGTGCGTCTTGCAGCAACCGATGCGGCCTTTGCCACCATTGCCTATGTCACCGCCGGCTTGAGCCTTGTTTCGGCGCTGATCGCCTGGCTGACGTTGCGGCGGAAAGCAGCTTAGGGGGTGGCGGCGGCAACCACGACGGGCGCCGGATCACGCGCCATCAGGTCGTTGATCTGCGCCATGGTCTGCTCGAACTGCGCCTTGTATTGTGGCGGCAGGACATTGTCCTTGGGCAGCTTGACGCTGAGCGGATCCACCAGATTGTCGTTGATCTTGATCTCGAAATGGAGGTGCGGCCCGGTGGATTGGCCGGTTGAACCGACATAGCCGATCAGCTGACCCTGCCGGACCTGGCTGCCGGGGCCAAGGCCGTCAACAAAACGCGACAGGTGGCCATAGCCAGTCTCATAGCCGTTGACGTGTTCGATCTCGATCTTGTTGCCGTAGCCCGATGCCCATTTGTAATACGAGATGGTCCCGTCGCCGGCCGCATAGATCGGCGTTCCCGAAGGGGCGGCAAGATCGACGCCGGTATGGAGGCGCCGCGTCTTGAAGATGGGGTGAATGCGGTAGCCGAAGCGCGACCGGAGCGTGCCGCCGCCTTCAAGCGGACGCCGGTTCAGGAAGCGCTTGCCGGTCTCGCCATTGGGATCGAAGAAGTCGATGACCCCATCTGCATTGGCAAAGCGATAAAGCTGGCGGGTGGTGCTGCCAAGCGTCAGGGCAACATAGAGCAGCTCGGCATGGCCCTGGGCATCGGGCGCACTGCGCAGCATCTCGATCGTGTCGCCGGCCGCGATCTTTTTGGTCATGTCCACGTCATAGGCGAACATGCCGATGATGCGCTCGATGGTGGCGTCGTCCAGATCGTGCTTGCGGCCCGTTTCCCAGATGGAGCGGTAAACGCTGGGCAGATTGGCGACGTTGACTTCTTCGGTATCCTCTTCGGGAAACTCGATTTCTGCAGGCGCAAGGCCAAGCACATATTGGCCCTTGTCGGTTAGCGCCACGGTCGCCCGGTGGATATCGGTATTGCTGGCGTCGTCATGGAGGTAGATGCTGAGGCGATAGGGCACCAGGTTGTCCGAATTGCGCGACGGCCCGAACAGGATGCGCAGGCGGGAGCCGGCGGGCAGGTTGGTGGACGGAAAGACGTTTTGCAGCGTCGCGTCGATCGTCTCGATCATGGTGTCGGTAAAACCATTGCGCCGCATGATGTCGTTGAGCGGCCCGGCTTCCTTGACCGTCAGGATGCGCTCCGATCGGCCCAGGGTCGCATCGGCAGCCAGCGTGGATTTCGGCACAACCGTGACGTTTTCCGCGACGCCACTCAGGGTTGTCCCATCAGGGGCAAGGCCGAGATCGCTGACAGTTGGTGCCAGAGCCGCATAAGCAAGGGTCGGCGTATCGGGCGCCTCATCATAGAAGGTCGCATCAACCACGCTGCGGACATATTCGGCGGCGGACTGATCGGAAATGGCGCGTGGCGGCACAAAAGACATCGGCATGGCCGCCAGTTGCACCGCAACTTCCCCTTCGACCTCGGCACCATATACATCGGTGTTGATCTCGGCGCTCGCGGCCGTGGCCTCAAGGGGTTGGGTAGCATTGAGAATGGCCACCGGATCATAATCGGGAACGCCGTCCGACAGCGACGTGGGCGCCGTGGCCAAGGTAGCGCGCAGGCGCAGGAAGGATTGGTTGCGGATCATGTCGCGTCCCGCGTCCGTTTCGCGCACGGAAGCCTCGATCATCTCGAGCTCGGAACGCGTTGCGGTCACCGGACGCAGGCGGGATGATTTGGCGGAGAGATCGGTGGGCGCCAGAGGCTCTTTATCAGGTCGCGCGATCTGGAGCGCTTCATAGGCAGTCGAAAATGTGTCCTGCCCCTGAAAGGAAACATAGAGCGCGGCGCCCATCAGCAGCACGCTTGTCAGCCCCGTCATTACCGTCCCGGTCAGCCAGGCAAAGCTCAGCTCGCGACCATGCGGGATGTCACCATCGGTCGACTGCATGGTGAGCGCCGGCGCATCCTGAAACCCGGTGGCCTTGAGGAGGGCGGCATGACGAGATTTCTGCGCTGCGTTCACTCAACCGATCCATAAGGTATCATTGGGTGCTTCTCCAAGGCTGGTCGAGCAGAACACCCATGTTCCTTAAGGAGGGGTGAACCACAAGCCTATAGCAAGCCGAAAGCTGTTTCGGAAAAAAATGCGGCAGAACTGGGAGGTTTCCTTCCTTTGTGGACGATGCCCAAACCTTGCGTAGCGAAGCGGCTGATGGCCGTAATGCTAATGGCCTCATAAAGGCACAGAAGATGCCGGGGAGCAGCGCACTTTGTTGATCCACAGGTCAGAAGCTGCGGAAAGGGCAACGTAGCCGCCCCTTTCAGGCGAGTTTTCCACACAGCTTGGTTTGCAAAAAGCAAAAATGACGGTTCTGTCGTTTTAGGGTTTTACAGCCGGAAAAACTGCCCCTATAACCCGGCCATCGCTTCAGGGCGCGGCGCCAAACGGCGGCGGGCACTGCGGCAAGCCTCCGGAACCTCCCGGTTCTGGTTTTTGAGTTTCTTCCTTGTTGAAGATTTTCAAAAAGGGTGTTGACATCGAGTTTTCGATGTTTTAGAACCCGGCCTACGTTGACGACGTTGAGCTTTTGTGGCTCCCACTGTTGACGGTTCTGGACAGATACGGA
>CAKTFF010000179.1 GCA_934553185.1 uncultured Devosia sp. | reverse complement strand
GGTTGGCGACATCCGTGTCGAGGGGCACAACGTTAAGCTCGGCCGGGGTGGTATCCGCGAGATTGAATTCTTCAGCCAGACCCAGCAATTGATCGCCGGCGGTCGTGATCGCAAGCTCCGGGTCAAGCCCACGGCACATGCTTTGGCCGCCCTCGCCGACAGCAACTGGATCACCCCCAAGACCGCAACGGAGCTCACGCAAACCTACTGGTACCTGCGGGCAGTGGAAAACCGCCTCCAGATGCTCAATGACGAGCAGACCCATGTCATGCCCGCCTCGGCTGAAGAGGTTGCCGTGATCGGCCGCCTCCTGGGCGAGCCTGACCTGCGCCGTTTCGAGAGCGACTATCGCGCTGCCCTTGAACGCGTTGCCACCTATTATGGGGAACTCTTCATCGAGGGCGAAACGCTTGGCAGCGGTGAGGGCAATCTGGTCTTCACCGGCAGCGACGACGACCCCGAAACCGTTGAGACACTCTCGGCGATGGGCTTCAGCGATCCGTCCAGAGCCATAGAGACCGTGCGCAAATGGCACTATGGCAGCTATCCGGCGACCCGTGCTGCTGCCGCACGTGCCCATCTCACCGAATTGCTGCCGGCACTCCTTACAACGCTTGGCGGCGCAGGCAATGCCGACATGGCGCTCGCCCGCTTCGACGAGTTCCTGTCCCGCCTGCCCACCGGCGTGCAGCTTTTCGCCCTCCTGCGCAGCCACGCAAACCTGCGAACGTTGTTGGTCCAGTTAATGGCGTCCGCGCCGCGCATGGCCGAAGCCGTCATTCACCGCGCCCATGTCATGGACGGCCTCATCGATCCCGCCTTTGCCAATGACGTCACCCATCGCGACGTTCTGGTCGCCAAGGTCGACGCTTTCCTGGGCGAAGCACGATCCTATGAGGAGATCATCGACCGCGCCCGCATCATTGGCCAGGAGCAGAAATTCCTGGTGGCGGCGGGTTTGCTCTCGGGCACGGTCAGCGCCACCGGGGCAGGGGAGCAGTTCACCGCCTTGGCCGAAACCCTGGTCAATCGCCTCTTGGGCAGCGTGCGCGCCGAGTTCGAGCGCCGTCATGGCCGCATCGTCGGCGGACAGGTTGCGCTCCTCGCCTTCGGCAAGATGGCCAGCCGGGAGATGACCGCCACCTCCGACCTCGATTTCATTCTCCTTTACGATGGACCCGAGACGGAGTCGGACGGCGCCAAGCCCCTCTCGACCAGCCACTATTATGCCCGCCTCACCCAGCGGCTCGTGGCGGCGGTAACCTCTCCTACGGCCGAAGGCGTGCTCTACGAAGCCGATATGCGCCTGCGCCCCTCCGGCAATGCCGGACCGCTCGCGACGAGCCTTTCAGGCTTTCGTGCTTACCATCGCGACAATGCCTGGACCTGGGAGCACCTGGCGCTGAGCCGCGCGCGCGTCATTGCCGCCGATGGCATGTTCGGCCACACCGTCGATGACGCGATCAATGAAGTCATGTCCCGCACCCGCAACCACCGTAAGGCAATCGAAGATGTCGTGGCCATGCGGGCCCTCATGGCGCGCGAGCGCCCAGCGCGGCACCCGTTCGATCTGAAACTGGCCAGCGGCGGCCTTGTTGATCTCGAATTCATCGCACAATCCGCGCAACTGGTTGCCGGTCTGGTGATCGCTCGACCCCAGGCACCTCCACCCCTGGTGCTCCGCCGCCTGGGCGAAGTGGGTCTCTTGCCCGAGGGAGCCCGTCTTGCCGAAATCTATGGCACCTATTCAGCCGTGCTGCAGGTGGTGAGTTCGGCTTTGCTGAACCCGTTCAAGGCTGAAGCCTGGACCGACGCCTTCAAGGAACTGCTGGCCGGGCTCACGCACTATCCCGATTTCAGCCGGCTTGAACTAGACCTCGCGACCATGCGCGGGGAAGTCGAAGAAGCCGCCGCCCGCTGGTACGAAAAGGCCGCCGCGCTCTAGGCCGCCTGCTTGCCGTCCTGCGTCGCCAGCGGCAGCGAAATGGCAACCGTCGTGCCCACCGAAAGGCTCGAGTCGATCGCCAGGTGCCCCCCGCTCAGCTCGGCAATGGCGCGCGAGATGGAGATGCCAAGCCCCGGACCCACGCCCTCGCGGGTAAAGGTCGCATCGCCCAGCGCGAAGGGCTGCGACAGGTTCTCGAGGCGCTCTTCACTCATGCCCTTGCCGGTATCGGTGATTTCCAGCACCACCCCGTCCCGCGCCGCAAAGGAAGCAAGCGTTACGCGCCCGCCTGAAGGAGTAAAGCGCAGCGCATTCTCCACGATATTGCCCAGCATGCGCCCAAGTCCGAGCCGGTCTCCATGAACGATGGCGCCACTCGGCTCGCCCAGCATGAACACGACGCCTGCCCGCGCCGCCTGGCCGCGAAAGCGCTGCACCACGCTATCGAGCAGCTCGTCCACCGCGATGGGATCGCTGCGCAGCGTCTTTTGCCCGCTCTCAAGTTCCACCAGGTCCAGAATGGTCGCAAACGACGCCAGCAGGTGTTCGCCCGATGATTTTATGGTCTGCACATAGTCGCGATAGCGGCTATCTCCCAGCGGGCCATAGGTCTCGTGCCGCATCAGTTCGGCAAAGCCGATGATGTGGTTAAGCGGCGTACGAATGTCATGGCTGAGATGGGCCAAAAAGTTGGTCTTGCTCTTGCTGGCCGCTTCCGCCTTGAGCTTTTCCTCATGGTAGCGCCGCGCCAGCAGCCGTTGTTCTTCGCGGATGGCGTTCAGCAGCGTGTCGGTGCGGCGCGCTTCGGTGACATCACTGACCAGCGTCATGATGGCGCCGCAGCCAAGCGGCCGCTCGTCGATCAGCAGGCACGAACCATCTTCGCGATGCAGTTCGAGGGCGCGGCTGCCACCCTCCTCGTTGAGAAGCTTCATATAGCCGCCACGGATCAAGCGGGCTAGCACATCGCCATAGCTGACCGAACTGTCCGATAAATCCAGCCGCTCGCGGTAAAGATCATTGCAAACGATCAGCCGGCCACTTTTTGTCCAGCAGGCGACCCCGAGCGGAATAGCATCGGCCATCATGCTGTAGCTGTCGCGCTGCACCGGATCGGGCATGTCGTCATGACGGCGCCTGGACACAGCCAGCGTCAGCACACCGGCAAGCGCCAGGGCAACGCCACTGCGCTGCGCAAGACCATACCAGAGCGACCCTGTTTCCGCTGACGATACCTGCGCGTTCGGGCTCTGGCTCAGCAGGTCCGACGCCTCATAGATGGCAAACAAGGTGACTGAAAGAAGTGCCGTAAGGCCGACGGCGATGACGACGGGAGACGGCTTGAAGCCCCGGTGGAAGCGGCGCGGCGACGGGTCCTTGCCCGATGAGCGGCGGAAATCCACCTGACCTTTGCCCGCGCCGAATCCGTCGGCGCCGGCGCCGGATGACTCCGCCGACCGCATGCATGTCTCCGTCTATGTGGGTTTCAAACCAGCCGCGATTTGCCCTGGCCGAACAATGAATCACGCGGACTCACGTGTCCATACCCCATCCCGTCACCCCGGGATGAGAAAGGAGGATTGTTGAGTCTTAGGAGTCACTTAGCGGACATAGAAAAATTCTTCCACAGGCTGCCGCGTGCAGCCGCGTTGGAGAGCGTGCGAACGGGAAAAATGGAGGAAAGGGGCCTGTTTTCTCCAGAGAAACAGGCCCTTCAACACGTCAGCCGGCCAGCGTGCGCGACAGGATATCGGCCGTATTCCGGCTCAACCCACCATTGCCTTGCAGGGCGAGCAGTGCCGATCGGGCCGCTTCGCGTCGTCCCGCTTCCAGCGTGGGCCAGATGCGGAAACCGGTGAGAACCCGCGCTGCCACCTGCGGATTGATCTTGTCCACGTCCCCAACGAACTCGGCGACAAAGCGGAAGCCCGCCCCATCGCGCCGGGCGAACTGGGTGGGATTGTTCATCGCGAACGTCCCCACCAACGAGCGCAGCCGATTGGGGTTGGTCTTGGGGAAGAGCGGGTCCTGGAGGATCCCCTTCATCTCCTCAATCACGCCATCCTTGGGAGCCGAGGCGGTCACCGAAAGCCACTTATCCAGCACCAGCGGGTCGGCACCAAAGCGGGCGCGGAAATCGGCGAGGAGGGAAGGCGCCTCCACGGTTGTGCTGTAAACACTGGCCGCCAGAGCCGCCATGCGGTCGGTCATGTTGCTGGCCGTCCGGTACTGCTCGGCCGCCAGTGCCGCAGCCCCATCTGCTTTGCTGGCGACAAGAAGGCTCAACAGCCTGTTGCGCAACGCGCGCCGCCCTGTGCTGGCCGGATCAGGCGCATAGGGCGCGGTTGATGCCAGCGCGTCGTAGCTTTGGCGCATCTGGCCCGCCAGCGGGACAAACACCGCTTTCATCAGGGCGAGCCGCACCGTGTGAATCGCATCGGGATCGATGTCTTTGCCAATGCTCCGCCCGATCGATTGCTCATCGGGCAGGATCAGCGCCAGGGCCTTGAACGCATCGTCAAGATTTGCGCTCTCCAGCGTATCGGCCATGGCTTGGCTGAGCGCACCAACAGCATCCGCCGTCCATGGCTTGCCCCTGACCGCCTCCACAGCCAGCGCCATACCCACATCCTGCAGCGCCTGCCAGCGGTTGAACGGGTCACTGTCATGACGGGCCAGAAACAGCTGATCCTCGCGGCTTGCCTTGCTCTGGAGTATGACCGGCGCCGAGAACTCCCGCAGCAGGGACGGCACCGGTCTGTTCGGCACGCCCGTAAAGCGCACGTCCGCGCTGGCACTGTCGAGCACCAGCACATCGCCGCGCACCTCGGCGCCACGCACAGCTTCCCAGGTCATCGGGCTGCCATTTGGCCCCAGCAGGGCAAACTTGATCGGCACCACCAGCGACACCTTATCTGGCTGCCCCGGCGTCGGTGCCGTCTCCTGTTGCAGCTTCAGCGTATAGGTCTGCGTGGCGGTGTCATACTGGTCGTCCACGTTCAGACGCGGCGTGCCGGCCTGCAGGTACCAGAACTTGAACTGTTCGAGATCGACGCCATTGCTGTCAGCAAAGGCTGCGAGGAAGGCCTCGATTGTTGTCGCCTCGCCATCATGGCGCTCGAAATAAAGGTCCATGCCCTTGCGGAAGCCGGCTTCTCCCAGGAGGGTCGCCAGCATGCGGACGATCTCGGCGCCTTTTTCGTAGACCGTGGTCGTGTAGAAGTTGTTGATTTCGCGATACTGGTCGGGCCGCGGCGGATGCGCCAGCGGACCGCCGTCTTCGGGAAACTGGGCGCGGCGCAATGTCGTCACGTCCGAGATGCGCTTCACCGCGCGCGAACGTTCGTCGCTGGTAAATTCCTGATCCCGGTAAACCGTCAGCCCTTCCTTGAGGCAGAGCTGAAACCAGTCGCGGCAGGTCACGCGATTGCCCGTCCAATTGTGGAAA
>CAKTFF010000178.1 GCA_934553185.1 uncultured Devosia sp. | reverse complement strand
GTGCTGGTGCGCGGCCGGGTTGCCATCGAAGAAATCCGCAAGGAGCGCGAAGCGCTTATCATCACCGAGCTGCCTTACCAGGTGAACAAGGCGGCCATGGTGGAAAAGATTGCCGAACTGGTGCGCGAAAAGCGCATCGAGGGCATTGCCGACATGCGCGACGAGAGCTCGCGCGAGGGCATGCGCGTGGTGATCGAGATCAAGCGCGATGCGTTGGCCGACGTGGTGCTCAACCAGCTTTACCGCTTCACCGCGCTTCAGTCCTCGTTCGGCTGCAACTTTGTGGCGCTGAACGGCGGCAAGCCGCAGCTGATGAACCTGCGCGAAATCCTTCAGGCCTTTATCGACTTCCGCCATGAAGTGGTGACCCGCCGCGCCCGGTTCCTCCTTAACAAGGCGCGCGACCGCGCTCATATTCTCGTGGGTCTCGCCGTCGCCGTCGCCAATATCGACGAGGTCATCGCGCTGATCCGCACCGCGCCCGATCCGGCAACGGCGCGCGAGCAGCTGATGACCCGCCGCTGGCCGGCCAAGGATGTCGAGCCACTGATCCGGCTGATCGACGACCCGCGCCACCGCATCAACGACGATGGCACCTTCAATCTCTCCGAAGAACAGGCCCGCGCGATTCTCGAACTGCGTCTGGCGCGCCTCACTGCCCTCGGCCGTGACGAAATCGGCGACGAACTCAATGGCTTGGGCGCCGAGATCGAGGACTATCTCGATATCCTGCGCTCCCGCCAGCGCGTGATCGATATCATCCGCGCCGAACTGGTCGAGCTTAAGGACCAGTTCGCAACGCCGCGCCGCACCGAAATCTCGGACGTGGCCGGCGATTTCGACGACGAGGACCTGATTGCCCGCGAAGACATGGTGGTCACCGTCACCCATGGCGGCTACATCAAGCGCGTGCCGCTTTCCACCTACCGGGCGCAGAACCGCGGCGGCAAGGGCCGCTCGGGCATGGCGACGCGCGACGAAGACTTCGTGTCGCGCCTCTTCGTCGCCAATACCCACACGCCGATCCTGTTCTTCACCAGCGCCGGCATCGTCTACAAGCTCAAGGTCTGGCGCCTGCCGCTGGCCCAGGCCAATGCACGCGGCAAGGCACTGATCAACATCCTGCCGCTCGAACAGGGCGAACGCATCACCTCGATCATGCCCATGCCCGAGGATGAAGCCGGCTGGGCCAATCTCGACATCATGTTCGCGACGACGCGTGGCACCGTGCGCCGCAACTCGCTGGCCGACTTCGTGGAAGTGCGCCAAAACGGCAAGATCGCCATGAAGCTCGACGAAGGCGACCAGATCGTCGGGGTGGATACGGCGACGGCCAACAACGACATCCTTCTCACCACCGCTTTGGGCCAGGCCATCCGCTTCGGTGTGGACGATGTGCGCGTCTTCAAGGGCCGCGATTCCATGGGCGTGCGCGGCATCCAGCTCGCCAAGGACGACACGGTTATTTCCATGGCCGTGATCAACCATTCCGACGCCACCGCCGAACAACGTGCCGCCTATCTTAAGCGCAGCCGCGCCATGCGGGGCGAGTTCGAGCCCGAAGACGCTGCCTCCGACGAGGCCGAGGTCGAGGCCGGCGAGCTCAATCAGGAGCTCTATGCCAAGATGGGCGCGCAGGAGCAGTTCATCCTCACCATCTCGGAAAATGGCTATGGCAAGCGCACCTCCAGCCACGAATACCGGATCACCGGGCGCGGCGGCAAAGGCATCGTCGCCATGGCCGTCAACAAGCGCAACGGCAATCTGGTGGCGTCCTTCCCGGTCGAAAACGAAGACCAGATCATGCTGGTGACCGACAAGGGACAAATGACCCGCATTCCGGTGGAAGGCAAAAAGCCCATCCGCGTCATCTCCCGCGGCTCGCAAGGCGTCACCGTCTTTGACACGGCAGCCGACGAAAAGGTCGTGTCGGTGGAACGCATCAGCGAGCCCGAAGGCGACGAGCCCGGCGAAATCGACGGCAGCGACGCCATCGCGCCGACTGGCTGATAAGGGAAGGGCGCTGCGGCGCCCTCCACCTTCTTTGCGAAACCAGTAGACCTCATCCTGAGCTTGTCGAAGGACGAGGTCGTGGCACGTTCAGTGCAAGCGCCCTCGTGGTTCGACAGGCTCACCACGAGGGCGCTCTCAGCACCCCGCCTTGCCTTGACCATCTCCCCATGACAAAAACCCTTCCAACAAAAAGGGGGAACACACATGGGCAAGCTGGTCGGCTTTTATCCGGGCTCGTTCGATCCGCTGACCAATGGCCATCTCGACGTGATCGAGCGCGCCTGCAAGCTGGTCGATACGCTGGTCGTGGCGGTGGGCGTCAGCGCCACCAAGAAAAACCCGCTCTTTGCCCACGAGGACCGCATCGCCATCCTCGAGCAGGTTCTGGCCCCGGTGGGCAAGCGGACCGACACTGAGTTCAGCATTGTCGATTTCTCCGGCCTGATGGTCAATGCCGCACGCGAGCATGGCGCCAAGCTCATCATTCGCGGCCTGCGCGACACCACCGACTACAACTACGAAATGCAGATGGTGGGCATGAACGCGCAGATGGCGCCGGACCTGCAGACCGTGTTTCTTCCCTCCAGTCCCCCGGTTCGGCACATCTCGGCCACATTGGTGCGGCAAATCGCCGAAATGGGCGGCGATATTTCCGCCTTCGTCCCGCAAATTGTTCTCAAGGCCCTCAAGAGCAAATGATGTCCATTACCCGTCGCCTGTTCGGCGCCCTCGTTATCGGCGCCACGGCGCTGTCCGCAATGCCCGCGATGGCCCAGACCCAGACCGGCACGCCGCACCTGCTGCTGACGCTGGAAGGCGGCTCGGTCGATATTGAACTGCTGCCTGCCATCGCTCCCAAGCATGTGGAGCGCATCATCGCGCTGACCGGCGAAGGCGCCTATGACGGCGTCGTCTTCCACCGCGTCATCGACGGCTTCATGGCCCAGACCGGCGACGTCGCCTTTGGCAAGACCGGGGCGGAAGGCTTCGACCTCACCCGCGCCGGCATGGGCGGCTCAGAACTTCCCGATGTGGAAGCCGAGTTCAACAGCGAGAGCTTTGTGCGCGGCGCTGTCGGGGCAGCCCGCTCGCAGGACCCCAACTCGTTCAACTCACAATTCTTCATCACCTATGCCGATGCCAGCTTCCTTGACGGGCAGTACACCGTCTTTGGCAAGGTCGTGTCGGGCATGGACCTGATCGACGGCCTCGAAAAGGGCCCGCAGGACCAGAACGGCGCCGTTGCCAACCCGGACAAGATCGTTTTGGCCAAGATCGAGTATAGGTAGGACACCTCAAATAAGCCGCACCCACTGCGCTGCTCCTCCCCCTCGACGGGGGAGGTTGGGAGGGGGTGTTGAGAGCCCCAATATCCGGGCCAAACATCCCCCACCCTTGATCCCTCCCCGCAAGGGGGAGGGTGTCGACTGAGAACCGCGTGCATTGAAACCAAACTTGCGCCGTTCCCCCAATCCCCCTAAATCCCCTTCACACCATCAAACCGAAAGTTGCCCTCATGGCTGATTACGCTGATCCCGAAAACACCCTCGTCATCGAAACCACCAAGGGCAAGGTCGTTATCGCCATGCGTCCCGACCTGGCGCCCGGCCATGTCGAGCACATCAAGAAGCTTGCTCGTGAAGGCGCTTACGATGGCGTCGTGTTT
Organism: uncultured Devosia sp.; assembly: GCA_934553185.1. Taxonomy (GTDB): domain Bacteria; phylum Pseudomonadota; class Alphaproteobacteria; order Rhizobiales; family Devosiaceae; genus Devosia. The sequence goes on along the minus strand of CAKTFF010000178.1, from coordinate 1,727 downwards.
CATCGCGTGATCGACGGCTTCATGGCCCAGACCGGCGACGTGCAGTTCGGCAATTCCAACCTGCCCGAGTTCAACCCCGCGCGCACCGGCACCGGTGGCTCCAAGTACCCAAACATCAAGGCCGAGTTCAACGCCGAGCCTCATGTTCGCGGCACGGCCTCCATGGCCCGCTCGCAGAGCCCCGATTCGGCCAATTCGCAGTTCTTCATCTGCTTTGGCGATGCTGGGTTCCTCAACAAGCAGTACACCGTCTGGGGCCAGGTCATTGAAGGCATGGACAATGTCGACCAGATCAAGCGCGGCGAGCCCGTGATCAACCCCGACAAGATGCTGTCGGTCAAGGTTGCGGCCGACCTCGCCGCCTAACGGCGACTCATGGCAAACAAGAAGGACCTCTGGGGCAAACCCCAGGGGTCCTTTTCGTTTGGGGGTATGGGATTGCGCATGGACACCATTCTTTGGGCCCTGATGGGCATCGTCGCCGGCGCCTGTATTGCCACCCAGGCGCCGATCAATGCCCAACTCGGCCGCAGCCTCGGCGTGCCGATCGCGGCTGCCGGCGTGTCCTTTGTCGCCGGTGCCATCCTCCTGTGGACCATTGCGCTGATCTATAGCCACGTCACGACAACGCCGATCAACTTCGGCGCGCCGGCCCCCTGGACCTTTGTCGCCGGCGGTGTGCTCGGCGCGTTCTACGTTTTTTCCAACATCATGCTGACGCCCATGATCGGCGCGGCGGCCGTGATGGCGCTGTCGGTCGCCGGGCAACTCGTGGGCGGCATGGTCCTCGACAAGGTCGGCTTCATGGGCATGGCCGTGCGGGAAATCACCCTCGGCCGGATCATGGGCGCCGTGCTGCTAGTGGCCGGCGCCGTGATGATCCGCGTTCTTTAGGCGTCTTCGCTCACCAGCACGCTAGCTTCCTCCTGGTCGAAGGCGGCCTGCTGAGCAGGCGTCAACCCGAACCGCGCGGCGACATCGGGTGCATAGCGCAGGAGGTCTGGCCGCAGCCTGATTAGCGCCAGATCCTTGACCTTGGCCTCCAGCATCACGTCAAATTCCAGTCCTGCCACTGTCCGCATGAAGCTGATGAACTCGAACGGCTGCACGAAGTCGGCATGGCCCGTCCAGACCGGCGCCGCATTGACCGTGACGTTCTTGCCCGTTTTCCGATCCTTGCGCACAAGCTGACGCAGCTCGGTGCGCGGCGACGAAAAATGCAGCTTGGGCCGCACATCGTCCGGCCAGGTGCGCAGGATTTTTTCAACCGTTTCCCGCATCCCGGCGCCTTCTGGGTTGAGGCACCAGAAATGCTGGTGATCAAAAATCAGCCGAACGCCCGTATGCTCGTTGATCCACAGAACATCTGCTGCGGAAAACCGCAGGTCGTCATGTTCGAGCACGAGGCGGCGGCGCACTGGTTCGGGCAAGGTTGGCCAGGTCTCGACCCAGCGCGCGCGGGCCGCGTCCTTGTCGTCATAGACGCCGCCGACATGGATCACCATGACGGCTTCCGGCCCCAGTTCCATCAGGTCCAGCATTTCGGCCTGCGAAGTCAAATCCCACACGCTCTTGCGGATCAGTTCGGGATCGGGGCTGTTGAGCACCACGAACTGGCTCGGGTGAAACGACAGGCGAAGGCCAAGCTCGCGCGCCTTCTTTCCCGTCGCCGCAAGCTCTGCCGCACAGTCGCGCACCATGGAATGGAACTGCGGCATGTCGGGATG
>CAKTFF010000177.1 GCA_934553185.1 uncultured Devosia sp. | reverse complement strand
TATATCGCTCTGCCGGGCTCGCTGGTCTCAGCCTCGGCCCTGTTCGGGGCCTGGTCGGCAGCGCAGGCACAAGGCCGCACCGTTCCAGTGGTCATGCTCAATCGTCACCGCGCCTTTGAGGTGATGCGCGGCTATGCGGCCGATGTGTTGTCTCCCGGGCTCAAGGGCTACGACAAGGCTGTGCAGTTCAGTGATACGATCGAGGATGTCTGGGCGCGGGTGACCCGCATGGCGGCCAGCTGATCAGCGCAGTTGTCAGCCTTCAAGACCCGGATGGCGCGGCTTGCGCCGATCGGGGAAGAGGGCGATGACATTGTCGCTGCCGCGGCGCGACTGCTGCGGAAAGGGCGTCGGCATGGGCGCACGGTTGCGACGATCCGGACCTCGATAGCCGCCCAGCACACCAACGACGCTGCGTGTGCGCAGGCGGGACTGGATGCGCTGAAGGAGATGGCGCGGCGACATAGGCTTGATGATGACTTCGTCAATGCCAGCGCTAATGGCCTGATGGCGCATCGGCAGCGTGACCGAACGGGTTAGCGCGATTACCGGCACATCCTGGCCGACCAGAGCATTGTTGAGCCTGATCGACTCCACCACTTCGTAGGCCGGACGTCCCTCGCGATCGAAGTCGCAAATCAGCATGTGGACGGGCGCGATGCGCATATAGGCGATCAGGTCGATGTCGCTGTCGAACTGCCGCACCTTGAGGTGGGTGTCTCCCGCAATGACCATGGCCAGCAGCGACGACAAGGCTGGATTGGCAGCAATAATGGCAACGACCTTGCTCGGCTCGGACAACAACAGGCATCCCCTAAATGGTAAACGGAGCGTTACCATGGGTCGGTGTCTGGTTGAAGGGCTGGGCTCGGCAAATGGCTAACGAGCGGGGGAAAGTGTTTGGAGGGCAGCAAAAAGCCCGCCGGCCATAAGCGCGGCGGGCTTGGACAAAACCGCGTAACTACTTGGCTTGGCTGAACAACTGCTCGACGTGCTCCCAATTTACCAGGTTGTCGAACCAGGCTTCGAGATATTTCGGTCGGGCATTGCGATAGTCGATGTAATAGGAGTGCTCCCACACATCGACTCCAAGCAGGGGTTGGGCGCCATGGACCAAAGGCGATTCGCCATTCGGCGTCTTGGTGACTTCAAGCTTGCCATTGTTGAGCGACAGCCAGGCCCAGCCCGAACCGAACTGGGTGGTTCCGGCTGCGATGAAGTCGGCGCGGAACTTGTCTAATCCGCCGAGGTCTTCGTCGATCTTGCTCTGCAGCGCACCCGGGAGCTTGTTGCCGCCACCATTGGGCTTCATCCAGTTCCAGAAGTGGAGATGGTTGAAGTGCTGCCCGGCATTGTTGAACAGGCCTGCATTCTTGCCAAAGCTCTGCTTGACGATCTCTTCAAGCGGCAGGTCCTCTAGTCCCGAACCTTCCAGCGCCTTCTGGCCATTGGTGACATAGGCCTGATGGTGCTTGTCATGGTGGAACTCGAGCGTTTCCGCCGACATGTAGGGGCCCAATGCGTCATAGGCATAGGGCAGGGGCGGCAGGGTAAACGTGGTGGTCAAAGGAGCCTCCTTCTGGTTGGTTGCCGGGGCATATGCCCTCAGCCTTTGGTTGAATGCGTCAGCGCAACCTCAGTCTAGCGCGCCTTCAAGCCCGACGGCATCAATGGCAAAAGCGAAGCACATCGCTGTTTCCTTGAGCCGATCGAACCGTCCCGATGCCCCGCCATGACCCGCGCTCATGTTGGTCTTAAGATATAAGGGCGCGTCACCGGTCTTGGTTGCCCGCAATTTGGCCACCCACTTGGCCGGCTCCCAATAGGTCACCCGCGGATCGGTGAGACCCGCCAGCGCAAAGATCGGCGGGTAGTCGTGTGCGGCGACCTGCTCATAGGGCGCATAGGCGGCGATGCGCCGGTAGTCTTCGGCGGAGACAAGGGGATTGCCCCATTCCGGCCATTCGGGCGGGGTGAGCGGCAGGGTCTCGTCCAGCATGGTGTTGAGCACGTCTACGAACGGCACTTGCGCCAGAATACCGCCCCAAAGATCTGGCCGCATATTGGCAATGGCGCCCATCAGCATGCCGCCGGCTGAGCCACCTTGGGCGACGATCCGGCCCTTGACGGCATAGCCGGTCTCGATCAGCATTTCGGCAGCAGCGATGAAGTCCGTGAAGGTGTTGGTCTTGTTTTCGCGGCGGCCGCCGACATACCAGCGGTAACCCTTCTCCATGCCGCCGCGAATATGAGCTGTTGCATAAACAAAGCCGCGGTCGACCAGGGACAGAGCGGAGATCGAGAACGCTGCGGGCATGCTCATGCCATAAGCGCCATAGCCATAAAGAAGGGCTGGGGCGGTGCCGTCGAGCTGTGTTCCCTTGCGGTAAAGTACAGTGACGGGCACCTGCTCGCCATCGGGTGCCGTGGCAAAGAGGCGCTTTGTTTCATAATCATCTGGATTATGGCCGGAGGGCACTTCCTGCTCCTTGAGCAGGGTCCGCGTCCCGGTATCGAGATCGACGTCATAGGTGCGCGATGGCGTCGTCGGTGAGGAATAGGTCAGCCGGAACACCGAAGTGTCGAACTCGTAGCCGACCGACATGCCCAGCGAATAGGCTTCTTCCTCGAAGCGCACCGTTTCTTCGGCGCCATTGCGCAGGTCACGGACGACGATGCGCGGCAAGCCCTCGTTCCGCTCAAGCCGCAGCAGGTGGTTCTTGATCACCACTGTGTCGAGGATCAGCACGCCCTGCTGGTGTGGCACGAGGTCGGACCAGTTTTCCGCGCCCGGATTGTCGACCGGCGCCGTGACCACTTTGAAGTCCTCCGCGCCATCGGCATTGGTGCGGATGTAAAGGAGGCCAGCGCGCTCCTCGACATCGTATTCGCGGTCGGTGAGGCGCGGCGCGACAAGGCGCGGCGCGCCGCCTTTTTCCGCATCAATCAGCCAGCATTCACTGGTCTGATGGTCGTGTGCATCGATGACGATGAAGCGGTCGCTCAGGGTACGGCCCACACCAACAAAGAAGCCGGGGTCCTTCTCTTCGAAGATAATAGGGTCATCCGCCTGGTTGGTGCCGATCACATGCAGCCGCACGCGATAGGGCCGGTGATTGTCATCATATTCGGTGTAGTAGATCGCGCGCGAATCGTTGCTCCACACATAGGAGCCCGCTGTTTCCCCGATCACCTCGGCACTGTCGGCGCCGGTCTCAAGATCGCGCACCACGATGTCGTAATATTCCGAACCCGCGCGGTCGGCGGCCCAAGCCAGATAGCGATGCGAGCGATCGTGTTCGGCGCCGGCAAAGCCGAAATAGCCGTCGCCTGCTTCCACATTGCAGTCGAGCAGCACGGTTTCCGGCCCACCTTCGCGCGGCGTCCGCACAATCTGAGGGTATTGCTTGCCTTCCAGCATGCGTGAATTGTAGGCGAAGGGTCCGTCAGGAGAAGCGATGCCGCTATCGTCCTCTTTGATGCGACCGCGGATCTCGCGATAAATGCTCTCCTGCAACGCCTCGGTCCGCCTGCCGAAGGCCTCCTCGAAATAGCTGTTCTCAGCCTCAAGGTAGGCGCGGATCTCCTCGTCCAGCGCTTCGGGCTTCTGCATGACCTCCTGCCAGTTCTCCGCCCGCAGCCAGTGGTAGGGATCATCCCGCTCGATGCTGTGGAAAGTGGCGGCATGCGGCTTGCGGGCAGCGATAGGAGGAGAGGTCTTGGTCATGGGATGATCCGGAGGGCGGGCCCACTCACATAGGTCCGGCTGCGGGGCATGGGAAGGGGCGACGCTCGTGGACAATCGGGTGCAACAGCCCGTTTCGGCTTGTCGGGTGGGCATCATCCGTTAAGGTCGGCTCGAATGGGAATCACACGAAGGAGTGCAGCCGCTTGCCGATCGGGTCCGAAACCAGCATTGCGTTGACGGCCCTTGCCCCATTCGCGATGGCCCTGCTGGCGCCTTTGGTGCATCGGTTGATCCGCCCCTTTGCCGGGTGGATCCTCGCACTGGTTCCTGCTGCCATAACGCTGTTTTTCGCCAGCCTGATCGAACCCGTTCTTTCCCAAGGCGCCGTGTCGGCGAGCATAAGCTGGATTCCAGCGCTTGATCTAAACCTGTCCTTTCGGGTCGATGGCCTTAGCCTTGTCTTCGCCATCACCGTTTCGGGCGTCGGCACGCTGATCGTGCTCTATGCCGGCGCGTATTTGGAAGGGCATCGGCATCTTGGCCGGTTCTTTGCATTTCTCTTGGCCTTCATGGGCGCCATGCTTGGCCTGGTGCTGGCCGACAGCATGCTGGCATTGTTCATGTTCTGGGAGCTGACGTCGGTCACCTCGTTCCTCTTGATCGGCTTTGATCACAACCGCCAGGCTGCCCGCCGGGGCGCCATTCAGGCGCTGGTGATTACCAATATCGGCGGCATGGCCCTGCTCGCGGCCGCTGTCGCCATGCACCAGATCACCGGCAGCTGGGAAATCAGCGCTGCCGGTGACGCGCTGCGCGGAAACGAGCTCTACGGGCTTGTGCTGGCGCTTGTTCTGCTCGCGGCCTTTACTAAGTCGGCGCAACTGCCGTTCCACCTGTGGCTGCCCAATGCCATGGAAGCGCCAACACCTGTTTCCGCTTTTCTTCATTCAGCGGCCATGGTGCAAGGCGGTGTCTACCTCCTCGCGCGGCTTTCGCCCCAACTGGGCGGCACGGCTGCCTGGAGCACGACCTTGATCCTGTTCGGCAGCGCCACGCTGCTCTGGGGCGCGGTTCAGGCGCTGCGGCAAACCGATCTCAAGCAGATGCTGGCCCAGACCACGGTGGCGTCCCTTGGCCTGCTCGTGCTGCTGATCGGGCTGGGAACCGAGGCAGCCATCGCCGCCATGGTGCTCTATTTTGCCGCGCACGCCCTCTACAAGGCTGCATTGTTCATGGTTGTGGGCGCCATCGATCATGAGACGGGCACGCGCGACATCACTGTTCTAGGCGGACTTGCGGACAAAATGCCGGTGACGTTTATCGGCGCAGCCATCGCCTGCCTCGCCATGATTGGCCTTCCGTTCACGCTGGGGTTTTTCGGCAAGGAAGAAATGTACCTTGCCGTGCTGAACGGCGACTGGCGGGATACGGCAGTGCTCATAGTTCTGGTTGCCGGCAATGCGCTGCTCGCCGCTGTTGCCCTGCTGATCCTCGTCCGGCCGTTTCTCGGTCCCGAACGGCCAACCCCAAAAGTGCCGCACGAAGCGCCCCTTGCCATGCTGGCAGGTCCTATCGTGTTGGGCGCAGCCGGCATTGTCGCAGCCGTCAGCACAGACTGGCTTGGGGCAACCGTTCTGGTCCCCGCATCCTCGGTGGTACTCGGCCATGCAATAGAGTCCCATCTGTCTTTGGCGATCGACCCGCGTAATCCGCTTGTCTGGCTGTCGGTCGTGACTTGGGCAGTGGC